>JBDHDY010000381.1:0-3690 GCA_039591275.1 Gemmatimonadota bacterium
GGTTCGTGAACAAATCGACCGCCGTCATGGCGATGGTTTTAGCGGCAACCAGCATTCCTTTATTCCCGATGCCTGTGCCGCCCGCCGCGATGGCCTGCCACGTGTGAGCTGCGGTTCCAGGTACCCACGTGGCAGCAGAAAGGCCAGCTGTGGGGACAACCCAGCTTACGTCAGCAACGTCGGTGGATGCCGGTATGGTAAATTCCATCGCCAGAAAATCGTCGACGCTGGCAGCCAGCTCGAGGGGAGGCGCATTTCCCGGTAGCGACTCTCGCAGCGCTTCCGCAAATTGCCGCTCAGCTTCATCGTACTGCACGCCGCCAACCTGCGCGAGGTTCGCGTGCATCGCTCTGGCGAGCGCTTCGTTAGGCAGGAGGGCATAGAGGCCATCGAGCACCTCATGCTCCATCGTGGTGCCTGTGCCGATCGCAGCGCCTTCCCCTGCTTTGACAACCCTGTCGAAGATCTCTAGCACGGTTGGGGTATTGGGGTGTCTCACGAAGTAGAACACTTCAGCGAAATCAGGCGTCACATTGGGTGCCGAGCCACCCGATGTGATAACGTAATGAATGCGAGTTTCTTGCGGCACGTGCTCGCGCAAGAGATTCACCATGTCGTTCATGGCCTCGACGCCGTCAAGCGCCGACCGGCCACGCTCGGGTGCGGCAGCCGCATGTGAGGACACGCCGTGGAAGCGAAACTTGGCCGATACAACGGACAGGGAGCTGTACACACTGGCAGAGTTACGATCACCCGCGTGCCAGTGAAGGACAACATCGACGTCATCGAACAGCCCAGCACGCACCATGTACACCTTCCCCGCCCCACCCTCCTCGGCAGGCGTGCCATATAGACGGATCGTTCCTGTCGTACGGCTAGCCGCCAGCCACTCCTTGGCAGCAATCGCCGCCGCGGTCGAGCCCGCACCGAAGAGATGGTGGCCACATGCATGACCAGCAAGTGTGGGCATGGGCTTGCGCTCAGGAACACGATCTTGCGTGATCCCCGGCAGCGCGTCGAACTCCGCTAAGATCCCAATGACCGGCTCGCCCTGACCGTAACTGGCAACAAAGGCTGTTGGCATGCCTGCAACGCCAGCTTCGATCTCGAAGCCGGCGCTCCGCAGCGTTTCCTGCAACAGGACGGAGCTCTTCGTTTCCTGGAAGCTCACCTCGGCGAAATCCCAGATCTGTTGCGCAATCTCGCCGTATTGCGCCGCATGCCGGTCGAAATGAGCAGCGACCATATCTTTGCCTTGCTGTGCCGCAGCACCTACTGGGAGGAGCACCAGCAGGCAGCTTACGAGCAGAACCCAGCGGCCCGGCGTGTTCCGTTTAGTCATCGGTCGGTCTCCCCTGCAGTCAAGGGTCTCAGTACTGGGAATCGGTCCGGGGTGCCTCTCGCTCCTCCGCACCCGCCAAATAGATCCCGTTGAAGAAGAATTTGAACGTGCCGTGGGGTTGCCCGCGCCATAGTATTTCGGGCCCGAACAAATACAGCTTGCCCTGCCCCACTGACGCCTCGGCCGCGGCGACACCACCCTCGAGGCGGTGCTGCCCCCACGCCCAGCCACTTCGTAGCGGCTCCGGACCGTCGAACCACGCGATGCGCCGAACGTCGTCAGCGCCTGGGCCATCTGCAATCTTCAACGTCGGGCTGTTGTTGAAGCTCACATCCACTTCGCTGCCGATTCCCCAAGCGATCCGCTGCGTATTGTCCACGCGAGCCCTGAGGATCGAGCCGGGAACGTAGTACTCCGCGTCCCTCAGCGGTTTGTCCTCTGCGTCTACCAGATGATTCTCGACGGGAAGTCCGGCGTGGACAGCAAGTCCAACCGAGCTGCCCATCGTGATGATCGTACCGCCCTCTTCGAGGAATTCAACGAGCCTGGGTACCGTCTCCTCCACTGTGACGCGGCCTAATCGGCCACGGTACTCCGGTGGAAGCGTCTCCGCGTCGGGATCAGGGCCAAGGAATCCGGCCAGCAACGACGCGTACGCAGGAATCCTGGCTAGCTGCCTAGCCATTTCTTCAAACTGAGCGAAGAGGCCTCCGCCACCGAGGGCTCCGGGAATCGCCCCGTCCGGAAAGACGAGCACGTCATACTCGTCGGACAGATCGCCTTCATTCAAAGTGGACGGATACACTACCTCGAACGGGAACTCGAACTGCTCGAGCAGCCAACGCGTCCACCCGGACGACATGGAACCGCCGTACTGATCCCAGAGACCGACACGGACTCGGCTCATACGAAGGCTAGAGGTAGTCGGCATGGATGACACCCCGTCGAAATTCACGCCAAGTTCATTTGCCAACCCCGCGAGCCGCCGCACGGTTGTTGAACGCTGTGGAATGAACATGGTCCCGGCAGGATATTCCTTTGCGTTGGCCGTCATTGCCTCAGTGAACCAGTACACTTCTTCGCCGTCAGCCAACAAGCGATTCATCACCACGAACGCATCATTCACCTCGTGGCTGAGCAAGAATCCCGCGGCATCTGAAGCGTTCGCCACCGTTCCCTGGGGTGGGATCGCAAAGCTGTCAATGACCTCGAAGGGTCCGTCAAAACCTTCCAGGACGCGATCAAATTCGACGCCCATCTGAAAGGCCAGAGTCCATCCGGCCTGATCGTACGGGGGGGTCGGCGACGCTCCGGGATACGGGATATCGTTGGGATGATCCTGCGGCTCGAACATGTCCAGGATGTGCGGGCGGAATGCCTGTGCCGTCTTGACTACGTAGGAGCCGGCGGGGTACGTCGTTCCTTCCACTGAAAAATCCCGTGCAGCGCGGTGGATGGTTATGCCGTTCTTGATGAGCGCGTTGACGAACTTGGTCGCCGTTGGAAAATCCGCTTGGTTTGACGGAATGATGTATCCTCTGGGATCGCGGTCCTCAGGATTCCTGAGCATCGAGAAGTACTGACTCGGCAATCCCAGGAATTCGCGCGCGATGGGCGGAAGCTGTGCCAGCATAGTGTCCTCGGCAATTACTGCTTCGACTCGGGCCACATGCGTGGGCTCCACCGTCCAGTGATCGCGGCTGCCTCGCTCAATCGAGTTGCGCCCCATGAGATAGATGTTGAATAGGAGTGTCTCCCGATAGCGTGAGGCATAATCCAGCACTGCGAGGTTGGCGGTCCGGGAGTATTCAACGGACTGTCGAAAGTGCCACTTCTGGGGCTCGATCGCCGCCGGCATGTCACCGTGCGCCAAATGCCGACTCGGCACGAACATGATCTCGATAGGAGTTGGGCTACCGATCGTCTCGGTGAGCAGGCCGATCATGTTGTGGAAATAGGTCGTCGTACGAAGCCCGCCGTTCCACCAAGTAGAATATGACGCTCCTGATCTCATGGTGGCACCGGGCTTCCCTTCGGCGAGGAAGCGGTTGTGCATTGCGCTCGCCACCTGATCGATGCCTACGGGCACCATGGGATCGAGGTTGTAGTTGAACGGGTCGCGGAACGGCGGCGCGAATAACACCGTTCCCCCCGGACCGGTTTGATGGTGGTTGTATACGATTTGTGGGTACCACTCGTGGTACTGGACCCGTGCCATGTTCTCAGTTTCCGCCTGGCTCGCCAGAAAGAAATCGCGGTTGTTGTCGTGGCCGATATACTTCTGATAGAGCCGCGGGACACCCGCCAGAGATCGTTCTTCCGGCACGGGGTTGCGCATGTACCAATCC
>JBDHDY010000382.1:0-3902 GCA_039591275.1 Gemmatimonadota bacterium
GCGGTATTTCCGGGTTGAGCCCGACGGCATCGACCGCCTTGCTGAAACCCGGAGCAGCCTGCTCAGCATGTGGGAAGGCCTTCAACCGACGCTGGACAAGCGATGACCCACCGGCGCCGGAAACGCTATCCGCGCCTGCCGGTTGCGTGTTGGGTTCTCAGCCACACACTGCCGGCCGATGAACGCACCGGCATCGTGAGTGAACTCGATGAAGTGATGCGCACGAAGTTTCCGCGAGGCGGATGGCGCGCCTCACTGTGGTTCTGGCTGCAGACGTGAGTGAACTCGATGAAGTGATGCGCACGAAGTTTCCGCGAGGCGGATGGCGCGCCTCACTGTGGTTCTGGCTGCAGACTGTGAGCTTCTCGGCCCGCTTCGTGGCGGAGCGCGTCCGCGAACGGGAGGTCCACCACCAATCGGTGCGAAATCGCGACCGAAAGGATCAGGCGATGGGTGAATTGTTGAGAGACGTCGGCTTCGCTGTTCGGCAACTCGTCAAACGACCGAGCTTCACACTCGCCGTTGTCTTGACGCTCGCCCTCGGGATCGGGCCGAACACCGCCATCTTCAGCGTGGTCAACGGAGTGCTTCTGACGCCGTTGCCGTATCACCAGCCCGATCGGCTGAATCTGATCCGGGTCGATCTGAGTGGTCTCGAGCAACATCCGGGGATCGCCCGCGCGGAGATTGTGGACTTCCGCGAACAGAGTGAGCTCCTGGAAGACGTTGGAGCGGTGACCCGCGAGTATACCGCAAGTATCGGAGGGGAAGGGGACATGGAAGCGGTCTTGGCTGCTTCGGCGACCCCGAACCTCTTTCCGCTGCTCGGCATCGATCCGTTGCTCGGCCGGCAGTTTACCCCGGACGAGGAGGTCCGAGGTCGCGATGCCGTAACGATCATCAGCCATGGGCTCTGGCAACGACGCTACGGGGGAGATCCAGATATCATAGGACGCACAGTCCAGATGAACGGCAACGGCATACCCATCGTCGGCGTGATGCCCGAGGGGTTCCAGTTGCTGTTGGGACCTGGGACCAGCTTGTCGCCTAACGTGGACCTGTGGCTTCCGATGGTGGTCGACCGTGACGACCGGGGTTTCTGGGCCTACCGCGCCATCGCCCGCCTCGCGCCGGGAGCGACCCTAGGACAAGCGCAGGCGGAAGTGGATGCGGTCGCCGAGCGACTAGTGAACGAGCACGCGGCTGCATACGAGAATGCCGGGATTCGGTTCTACCTGCATCCGCTGCACGGCGATCTCGTGCAAAACGTGCGTCCAGCCATCCTGACACTCCTTGGCGCCGTCGGTCTGGTGCTGTTGATATCCTGCACCAACGCAGCGAGTCTGCTGCTCGCACGTACGAAAGCGCGTGAAAAGGAACTCGCCTTGCGGGCCGCCTTGGGGGCTGGGCGGGTTCGCATCATGCGCCAGGTTATTGTGGAAAGCCTGGTATTGGCATTGCTTGCGGGCGGGGTCGGCCTCGTGCTTGGCACGCTTGGCCTGGAAGCTCTGCTCTCCCTGCAACCGGGGAACCTTCCGCGCATTGACCAAATAGGCCTCGACAATCGCGTGCTCGGATTCACTTTGGGTGCGTCGTTCCTGGCCAGTATGCTGTTTGGCCTCATTCCAGCCTGGCAGGCATCGAAGCCAGACGTCCAAGAGGCTCTGCGAGAAGTGCACCGGCACGGTGGCAGTGTGCGCGGGCATACGCGGAATGCGCTGGTCATCGCCGAGATTGCCTTTTCCCTCATGCTCCTGATCGGAGCGGGCCTCTTGATCAGGACGTTCAACAGTCTCAGGCAGGTCGATCTAGGTTACGATCCCGAGTCGGTGGTCACGTTTCAGGCGCCCGTTGATTTCCGACAGTTCGAGACGCCTGAGAGTCGCGTGATCGTGTACCAGACCCTCCAGGAGCGAATCGCCGCTTTGCCGAGCGTGCTGGCGGTCGGCGGAATCTCCCTCGTGCCATTGGGCAACCAAGGCCTTATGGCTTCTTACTCGTATGACGGGACGCTGGACACAGATTGGAATGGCCTCTCGGCGGACTATCGGTTCGCGTTGCCCGGCTACTTCGAGACCATGGGCGTCAGCCTTCTGCGCGGCCGTCTTTTTGATGATCAGGACAACGAAACGCTGCGGGCCGTCGCTATCGTCGACGAGACGCTTGCACGACAGGCGTGGCCCAATGAGGATGCCGTTGGGAAGAGACTGGGCATCGGGCTCGGCACGGCCCTCGAGGAGGACGTGGTCGAGGTGATCGGCGTCGTCGAGCACAGCCGCATCATCAACGTGCGTGAGAGGGTGCGGCCGCAGATCTATCTGCCCTATCGTGCGGGGCCCAGCCCCAACATGACATTGGCGGTGAGAACGGATAGCGACCCGCTGCCGTTGATAGCGTCCATTCGCCGTGAGGTGGATGCCGTCGGCACGGGCCGGGCGATAAACGCCGTCCGGACCATGAATTCGTACGTTTCGGCGGCAATGGGTGGTGCCCGGTTCACCCTGATCCTGATGGGAATCCTCGCAGGAATCGCGCTGGTGCTTTCATCCGTGGGCATCTACAGCGTCATCACGTACCTGGCGAGACAGCGCTCCCATGAAACGGGGATCCGCATCGCGCTCGGGGCACAGCGGTCGGATATCGTCCGGATGAACGTCAAGGAAGGGCTGGTGCTTGCCTCCGTCGGTGTGCCGATCGGGTTGGGCGGTGCCTTCTTCCTCTCGCGGTTCATCGAAAACCTGCTCTACGGAGTTCCGTCCACCGATCCGGTGACCTTTGTTGGCATTCCCGTGCTGCTCATCCTCGTAGCCTTATTCGCGTCATATCTGCCAGCGCGTCGGGCTAGCCACGTGGATCCGGTAGTGGCGCTGCGGTCGGAGTAGGCTGCCCCGCCCAAAACCGCCCCGGGGAATAGGGTGTAGGGTGTAGGGTGTGGGATGTGGGGGATGGCGCATGGCTCCCCCCATCACCCTACACCCTAGCCCCTACACCCCAATCCCTCCAACATCCTGTGACCGCTCTCACGAAGCACCGCCACTCCCTGTATTATTTTCTCCGTGGCCTGGACCACGAACTGGAGCGCATATGCCTAGAGTCCGCGCGTTTGTCGCCGCCGCCGTCCTTGCTGTCTTCCTCTCTTCTTGCGGCAGTGATACGGCAGCCATGAACGAGATCGCCGAGTCCTACGTGAAGTTGGCTTTGGCCCTAGGGAACCACGATCCGGATTACGTCGACGCCTACTACGGGCCAGAGGCGTGGAGGACGGAAGCTGAGACCAGCGGCCTCACGCTCACCCAGATCCTGGGTGGTGCGGGGGGACTCCTCGACCGTCTCGGGGAGATCGTGGTAGATGAGGCGGATGGGATGCTTGGAGTGCGCCATCGACACCTGACTAGGCAGGTGCAGGCCCTGGGAGCGCGGGTCCAAATCGTGGCCGGCCGGCGGCTGCAGTTCGACGACGAGTCGTATGCTCTGTATGATGCCGTCGCGCCGACGCTCTCGGAGGAGCATTTTCGCGGCTTGACCGCGGATCTCGACGATGCGCTCCCTGGGAGAGGCCCGGTGAGTGCCCGATACGAGCGGTTCAGGCAGGCATTTGTGATCCCGCCGGAACGGTTGGACACCGTCTTTACCGCTGCGATCGATGCCTGTCGGGAACGCACGCTTCGCCATCTCGAGCTCCCGGAGGGTGAGAACTTCACCGTGGAGTACGTGACGGACAAATCCTGGAGTGGGTACAACTGGTATCAGGGCGGCTTCGCGAGCCTGATCCAGGTCAACACCGACCTCCCCATATACATCGACCGCGCCATCGATCTCGCCTGCCATGAGGGCTACCCGGGACACCATGTTTACAACATGTTCCTGGAAAAGCATCTCGTCGTAGACCGCGGCTGGGTGGA
>JBDHDY010000383.1:0-6428 GCA_039591275.1 Gemmatimonadota bacterium
GAGAGCCTGGAGGAGCACGGGACCTTGCACCCAAGTGGTGAGCTTATAGACCTCAATCCCCTTGTAGCTCGTCATCACCGGCTCTTCAACGTAGACTTTCCAGTTCGCAAGATCCTCGAGCGTGTGCAAGCCCCCCTGCTCCTGCGATCCTCGAACGAGCTCCTCGGCGATATCTCCCTTGTAGAAGCGATCGTAGGCAGCATAGATAGCTTCCTTGCGCGTCTTTCCCTGGGCGAGGGCCTGCTGCTCTGTCTCCACTAGCTTGCGCAGGGTCGCCAGCAAGTCAGTCTGTCTGAAAACCTCGCCAGGATACGGGGCTTCTCGGTCCTCGCCAAGGTGGGTTAGGAACACCTGACGAGAATACGGCCACGTCTTGATCCTCTCTTTATGACGCTCTATGGCGTCTGCCGCTTGGCTCTCGATGGGATATCCGGCGGCCATCTCCATCGCTGGCTGCAGCACTTTCTCGAGACTCAGTGTTCCAAACTCCGCCAGCATCACCATCAGACCACCAGGGGTGCCGGGAGTGACCGCCGCAAGCGGCCCGTACTCCGGTGGGTATGGCATGTCCCGCTCCCGGAAGTACTCCGGCGTCGCCCCAGTGGGAGCAGCCCCCAGCGCGTTGATCCCGTGCACCTTCGCCGTGTGGGGATTGTAGATGAGTGCTTGTGTCTCCCCACCCCAGCTCAGCACATCCCACATGGTGGCGGTGGCAGCCAACATTGCGCATGCCGCGTCGACGGCGTTGCCACCGCTCTGAAAAACCATAGCGCCAGCCGTTGCCCCGAGCGGCTTGCCCGTGATCGCCACCCAGTGCCGGCCATGCAACACGGGTTTGACGGTCCGCTGCGCGGCCGCCGATGACGGCAGTGACAGAAGCATCACAAGCGTGAGACTCGACCACGTTCCAACGGACCATTTCGCGTTTGAGCGCATCTCTTGCCTCCATCGATGGCGAAGCTGCACCACTCTTTCCCCTGCGGGGCCAGTGCCGCCGCTCGCCGTATTGAGCCCCTCAGCCAACAGACCCTGGCCCAAGATCGTCACCGACCCGGGAATCCGCCAGCAATCCCATCAAGAGAGGAGATGGTTTCGCTGCTAGCAAGATCGATCCGATGGCGGCGCTACGGCACGAGTGAGCGATAGGTGGGCCCGATGGCTTAAATCGCGATCCTTCCTGAAGTCGTCCCCCTCCCTCCGCCCCCGCTGATGGTCCGAGACGGACCCTCGAGCATCCTGATGAGGGCAACCGCCACGGTGGCCCCCACCAGATTCGCGACGAGATCCCACCCCGTATTCACATACCCACCTACCCCCGTTTCCGGCACGAGCAAGGTGGCCACAAATTCAATCACCTCGTTCAAGGCCCCGAAACCCATGCCTGATGCGGCAGAGAGCAGCAGTAACCCGACGGTTGGGCTCGGGGGGCGACCCCGCTTGCTCAGGGCCGCGCGAATCCCCTGCCAACACACCCAAGTCGTGACACCAAACCCGTAGGCGTGGACAACATGATCGTACTTGAGCCTCTCCGGAATCAGCCACAGCGTGTAAAACACCCGACTGGGCTCGCTGGTTGGCCATCCCGCTGGAACAACGATGAGGCCACCCACCATATGCGCCAGTCCCCACAAGCTGAGGGTCCACAGACTCGCAATGTGTAACTGAACTTGCCGGTGCACTGCCCACACAACACCCATCATCACTAGCAGGACAGCTATGTACACCAGGAACTCGGGGCTGCCACGGACGAGCGCGATAACCAACGCCACGACGATGTATGTCAGCGAGAACGAGGCCACGGGCCACAACGAGGGTACCTTCGCCTTCTTTCTCTGATCCGATCTCATATCTTATATCGTCGCTCGCCCGCCATGTGCCACTGGATCCGAGGGAAATAGAGTCACGGAAGGTACCGAGCGGCAGCGGATTGGCGAAGTCCGATGGTTACTTACTACCTTCCCACGATGCTCGCCCGTATTAGACGATCCAGATTGGGAAATGCTTGATCGAGATGCGCGTTGCCTCCTTCGAAGATCTTCCCCTGCCTTCCTCCCCGCATCCCCCCACCGGCATCCTCGTCATAGTCGGCGTACAGTCTATCCACCACCTCCATACCTTCGATCACCCGACCGATGGGCGCGAAGCCATCGGCGTCCAGCCGTGAGTTGTCGCCGTAGTTGACGTAGAGTTGGGTCGTGCGGGTGTCGGGCCCGGTCATGGCAAATGCAACGAACCCACGCGTGTTGCTCTGTCGCACCGAATCATCCGGGATGGTTTCCTCTCGCCACACAGCGGCCGGGAATTCCGAACTGGGCTATGAATCCGGCACGAACTCGGTAGAAACGAGAGTCATCGAAGAAGCCGGTTTGTACCAGATGGTAGAATCGATCCACTCCGTGGGGAGCCCACTCCCGTCGAGCCTGTATCACGAACGTGCCCTCGGTGGTCTCAAAACTAGCTCGAAAGACGTCCGGCGCGTGGGCGCTCCACACCTCGTGGTTGGGATCAAGCAACGCAGCGGTCACGTCTGCGGCGTCGTTTTGTCGGCAACCGGTCGTTACCGCCACCAATCCCGTGATGAGGACGGCCAAGCCTCCGTCGGACATACGCACCTAGTGTACCGTCGGCCTGCTAGCGCCGCACGGCCTCCAACAATAGCTGGCCGATCTCCCAATTCTCTTTCAGACCTCCAAACCGCTCCGCTCCTGGCCCTGCGGCAAATAATGGGACCAATGCCGCGGTATGACTTCCAGTGCCGTATTGGAGCCTCATGTTCCGCTCTTCGGTTGGCATGAGCAACACACCGCCGGTCTCGTGGTCCGACGCGACGACGATCAGCGTTGCTGGGTGCTGCGCCTGATAGTCGAGGGCGACGCGTATGGTGTTGTCGAAGTCGATCATCTCCGCTAGCAAAACATCCTGCGCGGCGTTGCCGTGCGCTTGCGTATCCGACCCCTCGTTCTCGATCAGGAGGAAAAACCCATCCGGATCGCGATCGAGAATGGCCAGGGCGGCTGTCGCCATGGCGGTGAGAGAGGGAGAGCGTTCGGGAGCCAGATCCATCTCACCAGGCGCAAACAGTCCGAGGAGCGGCGTGGCGCTCGCGGGATCCACAGCCTCGAGTTGCTCTGCGGTCTCTATGTATTGGTATCGCGCAGCCACCTTACTCCACAGATCGACCGAATCGGGTCCCTCCACGACTTCGAAGATCCGCTGGCCTCCGCCGAGCAGCACATCCACCGGCTGACCGATCATCTGCCGCATGATTTCAGCCAACTGATTGCGCCGTGGTACGTGCGCCGCAAAGGCCGCCGGTGTTGCGTCCACCATCCAGGCGGTGGTCACCATACCCGTAGCCATGCCGCTCTCCCTGGCCGCTTCCAGTACGGTTTCCTGCGGGGCACCGTCCGGTCCGACACCGAGCCCGCCAAAGAAGGTCCTGCTCCCAATAGCGAATGCGGTTGCTCCGGCCGCGCTGCCACTCACCACATGGCCATCACCCCGGGTGTCGACAAGCCCCGCCACGGGAAATCGGCCAACGGCGAGCTCATGGCTTGCAAACTTCGCCAGCGTCCAGTGCCCGACGCCAGCGCCGTCGGCAATCAGCAAGATGACATTGTGCGGCGCTGTTTGAGGTGTTCCAGCACAGAACATGAGAGCAAGCCCCAGCAAGGCCGGATACGAGAGTCTCAACCAGCGAAAATTCTGTGGCAATTGACTAGTCTCCCTTTGGAGTCGGTGATGGAAACGACCATTTGACGACGCAAAAACTATGCTGAATTCTCCTGGCGCGGGACAGTTGGATTGCTGCCAATAGGACTACAGCGCAAAGTCTCCTGTTGAAGCGGTTGTGAGTCGCCCTTCCTTTCACACTGCCTAGGGCGTGGGCGGCTCCACCATCCCCGCGACATCCAGCAGAAACGCGTACACAAAGGCTGTCTCACGATATCTGCGGAACCTGCCAGAGGGACCACCATGGCCGGCCTCCATCTCTGTTTTGAGGAGGAGACGATTGTCGCCGGTCTTGAGGGCTCTAAGCTTGGCCACCCACTTTGCCGGTTCCCAATACTGCACCTGTGAATCGTGCAGGCCCGTCGTGACCAGCAGGTGGGGGTAGGTTTTCGCCTCTACATTATCATATGGCGAGTAGGAGAGCATATAGTCGTAGTATTTCTTATCGTTGGGATCGCCCCACTCGTCGTACTCACTGGTGGTCAATGGAATGCTCTCGTCAAGCATCGTGGTTACTACGTCCACGAAGGGCACCTCGGCGACGACACCCTGGAAGAGATCAGGTCGCATGTTGACTATCGCGCCCATCAAGAGCCCTCCAGCGCTTCCGCCCTGAGCAAAAAGTTGCTGTGGGCTCGTGTAGCCCTCCCGCACCAAGTGCTCTCCTGCCGCGATGAAATCTGTAAAAGTGTTTCTCTTCTTGAAGAGCTTGCCGTCCTCGTACCACCATCGCCCCATCTCTTGCCCACCGCGTACGTGGGCTATTGCATACACGAAGCCACGGTCGAGCAGGCTCAAGCGCGATGAGCTAAACGTGGGATCCATGCTGAAGCCGTACGATCCGTACCCGTACAGCAAAAGAGGCTTAGCGCCGTTCTGCGTGACTTCCTTGCGGTATACGACTGAGACGGCGACTTCAACACCATCAGCAGCAGGAGCGTACAAGCGCTCAGTCTCATACTCCCCAGGATCGAAACCACCCAAGACTTCATCACGCTTCAACAACGCTCTTTCTCGACTCATCATGTCGTAATCGTACACCGACGTGGGCGTAGTCATCGACGTGTAGCCGTAACGGAGCAGCGGTGTATCGAGCTCGAAGTTTTGACCGATATACGCAGTATAGGTCGGCTCACCGAAATCGAGGTAGTGCTCTCCCCGGCCGTCCCACCGGCGGATTCGAAGCTGCGTGAGCCCCTTCTCTCGCTCCGCGAGGACGAGATGATCCTTGAAGAGTTCGAGCCCCTCGAGGAGTACATTTTCCCTGTGGGGAATCACCTCTTCCCATGCTGCCTTCGCCGTCTCAGTAACAGCAGTTCGCATGAGCCGGAAATTCTTCGCCTGCCAGTTGGTGCGTATGTAGAAGTAGTTACCCAAGTGGTCCGCGTGATACTCGTGCTCCCGCTCCCTGGGGAGCAACACGGCGAACTGACCGTCAGGCTCGTCCGCATCGAGGTAGCGGTACTCCGAACTCAGCGTATGGAAGGATCCAATCAGCACGTATTTCTTCGACTTGGTGCGCGAGACATACGCGTAGAATGTTTCGTCTTTTTCCTCGTATACCAACTCATCGTCGCTCGCATCCGTCCCTAGCACGTGACGGTAGACCTGATGAGATCTGAGTGTCACGGGATCCTGTTTGGTGTAGAAGATCGTCTTGTTGTCGTTCGCCCATACCAGGTTACCGGTGACTTGTGGAATCGTATCCGGCAGATTCTCGCCTGTGGTGAGATCTTTGAAGTGGATCGTGTAAATGCGCCTCCCAACGGTGTCAGCTGCATATGCGAGCAGGTTACGGCCCGAGCTTACCGCAACGCCGGTTACGGCAAAGAAATCATGCCCTTGAGCTAACTCGTTCACATCGAGCATGATGGCTTCCGGAGCTTCCAGCGTACCCTCTCGGCGGCAATAGATGGGATACGCCTGCCCCTCCTCGTAACGCGTATAGTAGAAATAGCCGTCCAGTTTATACGGAGCAGATGAGTCGTCCTGTTTGATGCGGCTTTTGATCTCCTCGAACAGTTCCTCCTGCAAAGACGCGGTATGGGCCATGACCCGATCGGTCCACTCATTCTCCGCCGCAAGACGCGGTATGGGCCATGACCCGATCGGTCCACTCATTCTCCGCCGCGAGGTAGGCGATCACTTCCGGCTCGTCTCGCTGGTTAAGCCAGTAGTAGTCGTCGGTGCGGACGTGTCCGTGCCTTTCCAGGCGCTTGGGAACTTCCTTCGCGGTCGGAGGTCCGGCTCGCTCACCGACCTGCTGCGCAGGCGCTACCATCGGAGCAAGGGCCAGCGCATAAGCCGCAACCAGTGCAGTTTTGACATGTAACCTCATTTGGCTGTCCCATCATCAGTAAAAAGAGTGCGGTCGCCGGTGTTGCTCGCTTTCGATCGCATAATCATAGCATTCCTCGACAACCCGCCGAGGTTGAGCCTAAGTCCGTGGTGCGAGCCACCGTCATCACACTCACACTTGTCGCCACATTGCGTGACCAGATTCCGCTACGTATGGATCGGAAAGTGCGAGAGCACCTCGCGAACCGGTCAAGTCACCCTGAAACGGCTGGTTCGACGTGTCTTCTCATTCGCTCGAGGAGCTCCTCGAAATCTCTGGCGCTGGGCACGGGAAAGTAACATCGTCCTCCGGCCCATCTGATCAAGTAGCAGTCCGAGGTGGTCCAGCCCGGAACCCA
>JBDHDY010000384.1:0-4085 GCA_039591275.1 Gemmatimonadota bacterium
AAGTTCGTGGCGATCTCCTTCCCGGAACCGACCTGCCGCCCAGACGGCCACTGGCTCGAGTTTGCAGCATCGGCTTCGTTCGAGCGGCTGCAGGTTGCCCGTGACAGCGCTCGAGCGGCGTGGGACCACCGGATGTCCAGCGCCGGTTTTGACATGGGCCGCGGCCGAAGCAGTCTCACACCCGTAGCCCAGCGACTCGAACAGGCCGGGGCCGTTGGCGTTCTCACTTCCTCATGGCCTGGAGGATGGGGCGTCCACCGCATCTTCAACGCCGGTACGGAACAGGTCCCCACGGTGGGGTTGAGCTGCGAGGACTATGGGCTCGTCTTCCGCCTTGCAGAGCACAACCAGAACCCGGTCCTAGAGGTGATGACGGACGCGGAGTTTCTAGGAGAAGGTCCCGTCTTCAACACCATCGCCGAGATTCGCGGCACCGAACTTCCCGACGAATACGTAATGCTGTCCGCGCACTTCGACTCGTGGGACGGCGGATCCGGCACCACGGACAACGGCACCGGCACGGTAACGATGCTGGAGGCGATGCGAATCCTGAGGGCTGTGTATCCCAGGCCGAAGCGCACAATCGTCGTGGGCCACTGGGGCGGTGAGGAACAGGGGTTAAACGGCTCCCGGGCTTTTGCGGCTGATCACCCGGAGATCGTGGAGGGTCTCCAGGCTCTGTTCAACCAAGACAACGGTACGGGGCGAGTCGTCAACGTCTCGAGTCAGGGCCTCACAAAGGCCGCCGGTCCCTTTGCTCGGTGGTTGTCGCTGGTACCGAGCGATATCACTAGTCACATAAGGTTCCGCTTCCCAGGCACCGCGTCTAGCGGCGGCACCGATCACGCGGCGTTCATTTGCTACGGAGCACCGGCCTTTAGCCTCGGTTCGTTGAGCTGGCTCTACAGTCCGTACACATGGCACACCAATCGCGATACGTTCGACAAGATTGTATTTGACGACCTCGAGAATAATGCGACGCTCACCGCCATGCTCGTCTACCTCGCATCCGAGGATCCCGAGCGTACACCACGGGAACGCCGTACAGTGTTTCCAGTAAGCAGCTACACGGGGCAACCTACTTCATGGCCGGAGTGTCAACAGCCGCGCCGTAGTTGGGCCGAACGACGGCGGTAAGGGTGCACATGTCAAACGGAGTCGCCGGCACAGGATGGGGAGGACAATGCTCCCACCGTGGGCGCATTCATGGAATGAAGGGACGGTGACGGGATTAGATCCTGCTTAGCGAAAGAGATCGAAGATCAGATCCAACGCCACAAAAAATCCACCTAGCACGATTGCCAGGTAGCCGGCAGCGGCTCTCCACAAGAGGGCATAGGTCGCCATCAACATCGGTGGGACGATTCCTGCCATGAACCCCAGGGTGGAGAGCTCGGCCACACCGCTGCCACCGGGGCTCGGAGTGACGTAGATGATGGCGAACTGCAGCACCTGGCGAGCCATGGCAGACAGGGCGTCCGCGGAAACACCGATGGCTGCAAGGATCGCCACGCCGATGAGCGATCTGGTGAGCAGCATGCACCAACTAAGGGCAATGTTGGCAGCCAACGCTCGTTTTCCGCCCCGGGCGAAGCTGCTCAACGCAACTCGATAGCGGCCGATGCTGCGGAGAATCTTCCGCCCCCGCCGTGACCGACGCACCCAACCGCCAAACGGCAGCGAGCGGCCGAACAAGCCCGGGGAGAGGGTAACCGCTACGGCCAGGAAGCCGAACGCAAATACCGTGATAAGGAGGCCCCGAAACACCGGCCCGACGGCGAAGTCACTAGAATCCAGCTGGAGGTAGAGAAGCGCAAGAAAACCCATCATCACCAAGCCAGACATCACTCCTACCCAGTTGACGGCAAGCACTGCCAGGGCTCGTGATCCCTTCAATCCCTTGCGCCTGAGAACGAAATATTGCGCCGGCCCCGAACCGGCCTGCAGCGGGGTGACGCCGGCGGCAAACACATTGTAGAAGTGCACGAGCATTCCGTCGCGCCAGCGAAACCCCGAATGTACATGGCCGGCAAGCACCTGTATTCTCACCCCGCCGAGAATGGCCTCTGTACATGCCAAGGCGGCAGCGATGAAAAGGGGCAAAACGCTCACCTTGCCCCATATCTCGAGCAACGCGAGCTCGCCGGGCGAACTGGCCCACACGACGACACCGAGTCCGGAGAGGGTGAGGACCACGAATAGGACAGCGCCGAGCGCAAGCTGGCGAGCAGAAAACGGCGGCCGACCTGCTGGGGGCTGGCCCTGCCCCCTTTGCCTGCCACGTATCCGGTCGAGGAAACTCACGCTGCCGTGCCGAGTCCGCTCGGCTGAGGAACCTGACGACAGATCTGAATATCGCTGGACGTGTTCTTCGGGCATCGACAACCTCAGAAAACGGCCCGAAAGATCTCTACGTTCCCCCCTCCAGACAAGCGGCAAACAGCACTCAGTCGGGAAACTGGTTGCCCCGGTCCTCCCGCGGCGCCCGGCTCTACGTCAAATGCTGCCTTACTATTCTCCTTCCTCACTTATTTCATAGCCTCCCTCTCCGTTTGAGCTCCACGTATTTCTCAACCGCCATTACGCCGGCTTGTTCGGGAGGTACATCCAGCACTACCGCGCCTGCGCGGCGCATGATCGCCAGTGCATCCTCCCGTGACGCCAGCAACTCTTCCGCGGCCGCCTTGCGGTAAGCTTCGTGCGGGGTTTCCGAATGGCCGATTGCAATATTGTCCAACTCGGGATTGCGCAGCGTCACGACCAGGGGAAGGTGCCTTGGTACGAGCGAGGCTGCGTTGGCGACCAGCGCCGCAGAGGCCGTGCGATCAATCACGTCCGAAAAGAGCACGGTCAGGGCACGCTTGCGATTGCGAACCGCCAGATAGCGAAAAGCACCTGGATAATCAGGCTCGACCAGCGTGGGCTCAGCGACCGCTAACGCTTCGAGCACCTGGCGCAGGCCGCGCTGTCCCCGCTGTGGTGTCACATAGTGCTTCACGTTGTCCGCAAAGACCATCACACCCACGTTGTCGGCGTGGCGATGCGCGGCAAACGCTAGCGCAAGCGCCGCCTTGACAGCGTACTCAAATCGGGCCACGCCATCGATCTCGGCGGTTAGCAGTCGTCCCGCATCCAGGACGAGGAGCACTTGCTGGCGCCGCTCCTCTTCATACTGTCGGGTGATGAGTTTTCGACGGCGGGCGCTCGCCTTCCAATCGATGTGTCTTGTGTCGTCCCCGGGGACCCACTCACGCAGACTCTCGAAGATCCGCCCCTCCCCGAGCCGGCGTACGGATCGCAATCCTGCCTCCCGCCGGCGCATGGCCTCCGCCAGCGAAGCCTTCAGCCGCGAGCTCGCTATGGCCGGAAAGACCGTAACCTCCCAAGGAAGATCGATACGACCCTGTCGTTGCGCGAGCCCCAACGGGCCCTCACTCCTCACTGCAAACCATCCCGCCGTCTCGCGGCCGCGGCGTTGGGCGTCGACGAAGTTCACTTCATCAACAGACTCGCTCACCGGGATCCTCAAGGTGCGAGCCGGCTGAATCCCGCCGAGGATCCAGGGTCTGAACTCACGAATCAGTATCTTCCCGCCCCGCTGCGTGCGGTTGCGCCACCGATACGACACCTTCGATAAAACCGACCGGGCTCACCCGTTCGACATCGAGGCCGTAGGGATCGACAGCGAGTCTGCTGTCGAGCCAGACTAGAAGGACCAACGCAGTGTCGAGAAGCAGGAGAGCCCCGAGCGCAAGCTGCGTCAGGTAGCCCGCTATCGCCAAAGGGGATAGTGCGGCAAGAATCCAGAGGGTGCGACGCGTGGGAATCGTCACAGCTTGGGCGCGTCCGTCTTTTCGAGAATGGTCTTGATGGCGAGATCCGGGGTCAGCCCTTCCAGTTCTAACTCAGGAGCCACGGAAACCCTGTGCCGCAGCACCGCCGGCGATAGGCTTTTGACATCGTCGGGGACAACAAAGTCGCGCCCGTTCAGCAACGCCGCTGCTCGTGTGGTCTTTAGCAGAGCGACACCCGCCCGCGGGCTTGCGCCGAGCGTTAGCGACGCCGCATGGCGCGTCGCGCGGACG
>JBDHDY010000385.1:0-4377 GCA_039591275.1 Gemmatimonadota bacterium
TAAATGTAAAATTAAATAGATTTTTTAACAGAAAATAAATATTAATATTGTGGTATCATTTAGTGACTTTTTTCAATAATATAAATATTATAATTTATATTATTATTAAATAATGATTTTGATTATCATTGTTTAATATTTTCTTGTGTATCCTCATATGTCTTGTTAAATTGGATTTATAATCGGTTGAATAAGGGCAGATGTCACATCTGTAACTAAGTTGTATAATTTTCATAATTAATATATAATTAATATAGTTTATTTTTTATGTTTATTTTTTTTATAATATTTTTTTTGTCTATTTAAAATTCTATCTCTATTTTTTTGATAATGTAATTTTTGATAATGTAATTTTTTATGTTTATTTTTTTGATAATATTCTCTTTGATATTGTAATTTATTATCTCTATATTTTTCGTAGTATAATTTATCCCATTCTCCTTTTTCTCTTATGGGTAGAATTTTATTTACACATTTATACTTTTCAATATATACACGTTCAATATTATGTAATTGTGATTTACATAAACAAGGGTAATTTTCAACTAAATATATATTATAATTTCCTCTCTCAATAATATTAAATGATGTTTGAAATCCTTTTTTACCTTTTTTATATTGATTATAATTAGTTTTATGTTTTGCTAATCTATATTTTAAAGTAAGTATAGTTGAACCATAATAAATATCATCTGTAACATTACAAACTATTTTATAAACTTTACCTTTCAAGTATCTCGTATCTATTTCAAATGTCATTTTATAATTATAATATAAAAAATTATTATTATATAAATATTGCGTTTTACTCATTATTACATAGTAGTAACCTAAATCTATAAAACCCCTATACAAAAAAATAATATATATACTTTACATAATTAATGTATTACTAATATAAAGTGAGTTATCTTATTCTATTTCTTTCGTATTTTTTACTTTTAAATTGTAAATAGTTTTTATTGTTCCATTCGATATTAACAGATTCCATTTCTTTTTTTGTTTTTTGTTTTAATTTATGCCTGTAACCGTTTTTATGTTTTTCCAAATGTGATGGACATTGTGATATAATATTACATAATTCACAATAATATTTTTTAGTTTCTCTATTCTTTTTTCGATTTTCTCTTGCTAATTTGATGGTTCTTTCTCGTCGTGTTCCATTAATATCATCTCTATATATATCTGTATTTTGACTATTTTCAGCGTGTGTCACATATCTTAAATTATCAATATGATTATTTAATTTGTTTCTGTCAATGTGGTCAATATCTACTTTACAATTTAAATCAGGTCTTTCACCTATAAAACATTTTGCCACCATTTGATGAAATAAAAAGTTTTTTCTTTTTCCATTTCTTAGAACTTGAAAATATCTGTAACCTCTATTCATTATAGACCCTTTAACTATTCTATAAGAACCATTATTTAATTCTCTTCTACAATTTCCAAAATTAGATATTTCATAGTCTTCAAAACATTTTCTGTATTCTTCTATCATTAATACTAATTATTGATTTATCTTTAAATGGTAATTTTACCATTCAAGTCCACAAAAATTTGATGCTGTAATAATTAGCGCTTTCAGGATTATCTTTAGTTAGATTACCATTTTTATCTTTTATCCCTTTTGCTCTTGCTAAGTATCTCTTACGTCTTTGTTTGTCATTATGATCTAAGTGACTATACAAACCTAAACCAGTTGAATCTTTATATTGTCCCATTAAGGGTAAAGCACTCCCAAAATGAACCCATTTTCCGGATGGTGTTTTTACCATATATTTTGATGTTTTACGAGTAGAACGTTTAAACTCAGGCATATTTTATAAATATAGTTATTATAATAAATGTCTAAGTATGAATGCGGTGTATGTGAATATACAACTAATTATTTAAGTTGGTGGAATAAACACTTACAAACTAAAAAACATAAAAGACTTACAACACCACCACAATTAAAAAAGTGTGATATGTGTTCTTATAAAAGTTATGACCAAAAGAATTTATACGCTCATAAACAAAGACATAAAACTAAGGATAAAAAGAAAATAGTTAAATTAAAAAAAAAAGATGAATATTATGATGACATAGAAGTTATTAAAAAAAAGATTAATAAAATACTTACACATTGTAAAGAAAACAATATTAATCCAAATGAATATTTTAATTATAAATATTATGTGTATAACATTAATAATATGAATGTTGTAGATTATAATCATTTCTATCAGGAGATAAAACACTTAATGAATGTTAATAAATCTAATCACCTATAACTATTACATCATCGAAACCACATCTAAACATTTCTTTCTTTTTAGGATTTGTAGCATTAAGAAATAAAAATGAATATGGTTTATCTAAAACATATTCAACAAGTTTCCTAAATTTCTTTTTGTCCATATAGCAAGATTGCCATTCATCTGTAAATCTATCTATTTCTGTATTATTAATTCCGTGGACTAATATCATTGAGTGACAATTCATTCTTAAACGTCTTGGAACGCTCATATAATTTTGTGTTAATAACCATAAACTACATTTATTATGTGTCCCACCAAAAAAAATATCACTAAGTATTGTATCATTCATCATCTTTTTAGATTGAACTATATCATCTAAAATAAATAATATATGTTTTGCTCTTTTGAATCCGTGTGTAGAAACAACTCTTTTATTCTTTTCATATATCTCTCTTAACTTTTGGGGGTCTTCATCCATAAACATATTTTCTTTTTCAATTTGTTGGCAATTATCTATTAAGGTTGTACAAGGTGATAAACAAAATACATATATTTCATCATAATAATCTTTTAACATATTATTATTACATAATAAATTACCTACTATTGTTGTTTTTCCTGAACCTGTTGAACCAACAACTATCATAGTTCCGGGTGGGGGCATAATATACTTTTGTTGTGCCTGTGTTTTATATATATCATCTCTTGCTGACTTAAGCGGTTTTATCTTATACATATAACTATATCTATAAAATAAATATACATTAATATACTCATTATTACTTAGTAGTAACCTAATTTCTAAAAGTCCTATACAAAAAAATAATATATATACTTTACATAATTAATGTATAACTAATTTATTGTGAGTTTTTAAATGTTCCTTTTTCCCAGTTTAATCTACCTTTCATATCTTTATTTTTCTTTTTTGCTAATTGTAATACTTTATCTTTACCATATT
This sequence comes from Gemmatimonadota bacterium, assembly GCA_039591275.1. Taxonomy (GTDB): domain Bacteria; phylum Gemmatimonadota; class Gemmatimonadetes; order Gemmatimonadales; family GWC2-71-9; genus JBDHDY01. The sequence continues at coordinate 3,205 of JBDHDY010000385.1, forward strand.
TAGTTTTAATTTCTTTTATTGTTTTAGGCGTATCCTCATCATCTACACGTTTTAAAGGTCGGCACGCTTTACCATCTTTATTATCTTCACCACAAGCAATAATTTTATTATCTTCAAAATACGGAACTATTTGAATCCATTTTTCATTTAACCATCTACCAGTATTAGATTTATTCTTTTTTGTTGTGTATCTACCACCTTGTTTTTTATATGTTTTTGCTATCCACATTGAAGCATAAGCGGATGGATAACGGTCAAACTTTATTTTTGCTTGATTTTTTATTTTAATGTATAATCTTTTATCAATAACATTAGATGGGACTTTAGACATAATATATAATTATGTAGGATATAATTATATATGTCTCAAATTGTTGATTTAATTCTTAAGAATAAAGAAACAGGAGAAGCACACGCCATAGAATAGGTTTAAAATATAAAGGACAAGTTGGACAACCTCCCTACAATATTCCTAATTCGATTTATGACCTAATGGCTTTTGTACACGATTTAGGATGGTATTCAGATATGAATGTAAAACAAAAATATGATACTGATTATCTATACTGGGATTATTTTTTTACATTAGATTTTAATAACGACCCTAGTTCTTTTTTTGAATTTGTAAGGAAAGGTGATAGTGGGAAATTTTTAATTCCTACTGATACTGTAGAAAACTTTACAGCAAAAAGCAAGCCATCAAGATTCGCCAATTTGGCTATAAATTTACAAATGTTGCGTGGAGGCTTAACTGGTATTTTACCACCCAGTAAAAAATCAGCATCAGTAAGAATTGAAGAACAAGTAGAAAAAACTAGGAAAGAAGGTGGTGCTAAAAATAGACCATATGCTCAACCTGTTTACAGAAGTATGTTTAAATATTTATCAGAAATGGGATATTATAATCGTGATGGATATTTTGTATTTTCTGGATATGTAAATAAAGATAGAGCAACTAAATATTATAATGATATGTTAAAAAGTTTTAATGAATATCAAGATTGGGTAAATCGTAGTCCAGATATTCCTAAGAAAAGTGAAGAACTACCTAAATCACTTGATTATGTTACTAAACAAGATTTATTTATTAAACCAGTTTCAAACATTATGGACTTGGATAGAAATAATGAAAAAGATAAAAATAAAATTTTAGAATATAATACTATAATGTCA
>JBDHDY010000386.1:0-5505 GCA_039591275.1 Gemmatimonadota bacterium
CACAGTCATGGAGCAATACTACCCGTACGTACGTCCCCAAGAAAACGGCAACAAGACCGACGTACGATGGGTGGCTCTCGCGAATGAGAACGGCGTCGGTCTGCTCGCGGTGGGAATGCCGCTACTGAGCGCGAGCGCTCACCACTTCACCATCGACGATCTTGACCCGGGGCAGGAGAAGCGTCAGAGACACACGTTTCATCTGCGGCCACGCGACCTCGTCACGCTCAACCTCGACTACAAACAAATGGGCGTCGGGGGTGATGACAGCTGGGGAGCGAGAACACATCCGGAATACATGCTTCCAGTGCGGAACTACTGGTATTCCTTCCGGCTTCGTCCCCTCTCGGCCAGCGACGACCCGATGCGGCTGAGTCAGCAGCGGTTCTGAGGCATAGCGTGCAAGCGTATGCAGAACAATAGGTTACGGATGCTATCTACACCCCCTTCAGCAGTGCGTCCAACCAGGGGTTTCCGGAATCGGAGCCATTGATTAGTATCATTAGCAGTGCTAGTAATTGATTGTGGCTGGAATTTGACTCCGACCGGGGGAACCGGTGCCAAGAGAGTCGTTGGGCGATTTCGAGCAGCTGGTGCTGCTCGCCTGTTTGCGCTTGGGATCTGACGCGTACGCCGTCCCAATCATCCAGGAGATCGAGAAACGAACCGGGCGCACGACATCACACGCCGCAGTCTACGTGGCCCTCAGGCGGCTTGAGAGAAGGGGACTCGTCACCTCTACCCTCGGAGATCCCACTCCCCAACGAGGTGGACGGTCCAAGCGCTACTTCGCTGTCGACCCGAAAGCCATCGAGCTGCTGCAAGAGTCGCGTGACGCGCTTCTGAGCATGTGGCAGGGACTCGAGACAATCGCCAAATGAAGCGCACGCCGGACGACCATCCCGGAGAGCGCCCAGCGCGTGCACCGCCGGATCTCATCGTTCGACTTCTCCGCCGCTGGCTGCCGCCGGAGCGGCATGCTGATGTGATCGGCGATCTGGAAGAGTCTTTCCTGCTCCAAGAGCGACTTCGACGACGCCGGCCCTCGAGTCTGTGGTATTGGCGACAGGCCATAATGTTCTCAGCGCGCCTACTTCCGGAGCACATTCGCGATCATTGGCTTCCATTCAGAAAACAGATCACGTCCCTGTCCAGGACCCGCCAACACGAAATAGATGGATGTGTGGGATCGAGGAAGAATAAGATGGGACCACTGGTACAGGACCTTCGCTATGCGATGCGAGGACTTCTCAGGAGCCCGGGCTTCACTGCGGCCACCGTGGCAACACTCACGCTCGGTATTGGTGCCAACACCGCCATCTTCACCGTAGTCAATGGGGTTGTCTTGCGCCCGCTCCCGTTTCCAGAGGCGGACCGTCTCGTATCGCTATGCGAGACGCATGAGCGGTTGACGGGGTTCTGCGTCGCTTCGCCCCCCAACGTTGAGGATTGGAACAGCCAAAGTGAAACCTTCGAAGCGATTGGCTTGGGACGAAGCTGGCCATTGCTGCTCCTAACCTCGGAAGGCGCTGACGGCGTAAATGGGGGCTATGCCACACCCAACTTCTTCAATGTGTTCCGGGTGAGACCTTTACACGGCCGACTCTTCGACGCCGGCGATCTCGAAGCCGCTGGCAACCATGTGGTGTTGCTCAGTCATTCACTCTGGCAGACACGCTTCGCAGGCGCCACCGACATCGTCGGACAGTCCGTCCACCTCGAGGGGGAGAGCTACACCGTCGTAGGAGTCCTGCCACCGGATCTCGAAATTCCACACCTCGCGTTCGTCGAGCTGTGGACGCCACTGCCTTTCGAGCACCATGGGAAGCGGGCTTGGCGTGGCTTCTTGACGGTCGGACGGTTGAACCCAGCCGTGTCGCTCGAAGAAGCTCGCAGCGAAATGCTGACCATGACCGCACGACTGTCGCAACAGTATCCCGAGACAAACGAAGGTTGGGGGATTCAGCTCATTCCACTGCACGAGCGCGTCGTTGGTTCCGCCGGACCCACTCTCTTCGTATTCCTGGGAGCCGTCGGCTTCGTACTGCTCATCGGGTGCGTGAACGTGGCAAACCTCGTCCTCGCACGGTCTGCCCAACGGCAGAAAGAGTTTGCCGTGCGAGCGGCTCTTGGGGCAGATCGCCTGCGCCTCGTTCGGCAAATGCTGACTGAGAGCCTGCTCCTTGCCGTTGTTGGAGGAGTCGCCGGCGTTCTCATGGCGACGTGGGCGCTCCGGGCATTCATTGCCATGGCACCAGCCAACATTCCACGCTTGGACGAGGTGAGCATAGATGGCTGGGTGCTTGGCTTCGCTTTCGTAGTATCAGTCCTCACAAGTGTGCTCTTTGGATTTGCCCCCGCGGTGCGGGTGACACGGACAGATCTTACCCGATCCCTCAAAGCCGGCCAACAAGGACGCTTCGAATGGACCGGGCTCGGCGTCAGGAGTCTCCTTGTTATCAGCGAGGTCGCCCTTGCCCTGATGCTCCTCATCGGTGCCGGCCTGCTTACCCGAAGCTTCGCCGCGGCATTGCGCTGGGAGCCCGGGTTCGATCGGGAGAACTTGCTTACAGTGTCTGCGTTTGGTTCGCGAGGTAATTACGAAACCGGGGCGCAGATCAACCGACTCTTCCAGCAAGCAGTCGAAGATATCGGCTCACTCCCCGGGGTAACGTCGGTGGGGGCCACCTCCGCCGGGCCACTGTTTGGTGGGAGAGAAACGACGGAACTCAACATCGTCGGCAGGACAGAAGATGCTGGCAAGCTTCAGGTAGCCCGGTGGTACGATGTCGACCCGAGCTACTTTCGCACGCTTGGCCTCCCCTTACTCGCGGGGCGGCACTTTACGGGCGCGGATGATGCCAGCGCGCCCCCAGTTGCCATCATCAATGAGACGATGGCCAGCCTGTATTGGCCTGACGACGACCCACTCGGATCCAGGGTGACCATTCATATGGGCGACGACCCGTCGACCTTCGACATTGTCGGCGTGGTCGGTGATGCGAAACCGTTCAGCCCCGATGAGGCACCGGAGCCCGAGATTTTTTGGCCGAAGCTCCAGTGGCCGCGTTTGGCAACGTTCTTCGTGATTCGCACGTCTTCCGACCCTACCGCGATCATTCGGGCCGTGAAAGACCGACTGTATCTACTCGACCCTGACCTGAGCCTCGGCCAGTTCCGAACGATGGAACAACTCGTCGGACGCCAGTTGGTCAGGCCTCGGTTCAATATGCTGTTGCTCGGCGTCTTCGCGTCGGTGGCGGTGGTGCTAGCGGCTGTAGGAACCTTCGGTGTGATCTCGTACGCCGTGTCCCACCGCACCCACGAGATCGGACTCCGTATGTCACTCGGAGCTGGACGGCAGGAGATCTTTGGCCTGGTGATCAAAGACGGCTTCAGGCTCGCTGCGATCGGAATGACATTGGGTGTGGTGGGAGCACTGATGCTCTCACGAGGACTTACGAGTATGCTGCTGGGCGTTTCGCCAACGGATCCGGTGACCTTTGTGAGCGTCACGGCCATCCTTATGGCGGTCGCAATCCTGGCATGCTATTTACCGGCTCGGCGGGCCGCTCGAGTCGATCCGATGGTTGCGTTGCGGCAGGAATGAGGTGGCTGCCCGAGTCGATCCGATGGTTGCGTTGCGGCAGGAATGAGGTGGCTGCCGCCTAGCGAGCCTTCACAACACCGGCCCCAAAGCTCGTCAACGCCGAGCCCGCTATGAAGCCACCAGCCAGCACATACATGGGGCTCTGAACGGCGTTTCCGTAGCGTCTCACCAAAACAGCGCGAATCGCCAAAGCGACTACTGCCGTCCAGCCTGCAGCCGGATTGTAAATGAGCAGGCCTGTAGCGAAGAGAATGCCGAGTTGTCTTGCCGGTCCACCGACAAGCTGTACGATGGCACCCGGCACCGCCCAGAGCAGCAACGACGTGGCCAGGGCTGGGCTGGTACCTGCTGCAATGGTCGCAGCGTACACCCGATCCACTGGTGGGAAGAGATCGTTGCTGAAGTAGGTCTTGTAGGATAGCAGGATCACGACAGCAGCTACGCCAACGCCGACGAGTTCTGCGAAGTACTGCTGCCGCCTACCTTGCCGCTCGAACTCTGGGTGTCTTCCACTTCCTCGTAGAATCCAGCCTGCCTTGATGATCATTCCCAATACCAGAAATATCAGTGACGTGGCAAAGGCTGGGAACCAACCGGCATGCATCGCCGATATTCCGACGATGAGCTCTGACACGAGTGCGGCCAGAGCAGCGAAGAGCACGAAGCCGAGAAGCATGCCGGGTGACATTTCCGCATATAGGCCTGCCAGCAAGGCCAGGATCGTTGCAGCACCCACAAAGGCCAGAAAGCCGAGGCCAATCCCACGACCGAACGCACGTGCTGAGGCGGAGGAAGCCCGTCCTGCGGAATCCCGCGGCGATCGTCTGGCAACCAAGAACAGAATCTGGCAAAGGGCAACCGTTCCAGCACCGATCATGACACCGTGGGGCACGTACAGCGCGTCGAGGTCTACACCGAGCATGTCGGGAGAGTATCCCCGCACAAGCAGACCCAAACCGAACATGCTCAGCGCCCAAATGTTGCCGATCCAACAAACGCCAAATACATCCATTGGGTACCCAAGCAGTTGGCCGATCCCACCCACGGCTCCGCCAACGCCCAGCAGCCTCGCCCGCTTGCCGCCACGATCGCCGGCGATGAGGCATTCGGCCGTTGCCACACCAGCGGGCCACAATCCGGTGGCCGGATAGATCTTGGAGTCGAATACCTGATAGAGAATCGTTGCGTCGATAACGAGACCGAGGAAGGCGCCCAACATCATGATCGGCACAAGCTCAGGTCGCCCCATGAGCCATAGCACTCCGATCGGCAGCAAGATCGCATTGGCCCCGCCGAACGTCGCACCCGAGATCACGGTCTGCATGAGGTTCTGTCGCGGGAGGCTTGCGAACGATCTGAAGAGCGCGAGAGGGATTCGTGCCACGGCGATCGCTACGATCGCGCCTATGATGGAGCTATTCGGTGTTATACCTACTCGTGTGAGTAGCTCCAATCCGATAATGACACCTAGCAGGCCAAGTGCTATCCCGACTACGAATGTTTTGGGCTCAAAGAAGGATGGGTGTTTGGATGGGACGTCGCGGACCTCAAACGCCTCTACCACCTCGCTCCCCCGACCACCCTGCTCACTCATGTCACACCAGCTGCGCGACAGCCGTCGCGACCAGGCGCCTAGCCAGGAGGGTTGGACGGCCGGATATGTCGGCGACTGTCCTGCGCATGGACTCGGTATATCCCATGCAGTGCATCACAATGAGATCCACGTCCGCCAGGTCATGTGCCGCCTCTTCGAGACGCCCCTTCGCGTAAGGAGAGGTGTAACTCAGTCTCAACGTCTGGTCGTTTCTGGAGCGTACATGCAACTCCCTCATCTGCTCCGCCAGCGGAACCATGACTCCAATCGATCGTGCACTGGCAGCGTACACCTCCGTGGC
>JBDHDY010000387.1:0-3610 GCA_039591275.1 Gemmatimonadota bacterium
AGCGAGTTGTCGGGAGCTGTCGCGCTGTACTTTGTCGTCGCCGGTGAGGCGGCGTCCTTCGTTAGAGGTCGGCCCTCCTCCATCCACTTCTTGCGGCCGCCGTTCATCAGGCGCGCGTCCTTGTGACCGTAGATCTTCATCTGCCACAGCGCCCACGCGGCAAACCAGTTGTTGTTGTCTCCGTAGAGGACAACCGTGGTGTCGTTGCCGATACCGGAAGTGCTCATCAGGTTCTCGAACTCTTCCTGGGAGAGGATGTCTCGCTGGACCGTGTCGCACAACTGCGTGTTCCACGACCAGCCCACCGCACCCGCCACGTGTCCCTCATCGTACGCGCTGGTGTCTACATCTACCTCCACGATGCGGACGTTGGGATCGTCGGCATGATCCTGTATCCATTGAGTCGACACCAATACCTCTGGATGGGCATAGCTTGCCATTCAGTACCTCCGGCGACAAAGAGTTTTGACGGCTCGAAAAACGGTATGGTTAAGCTGGTCGCGTCAGTATCGGGGCACCGCAGGATCGACCTCGAGCGACCACGCGTCAATGCCACCCTTGAGGTTTCTGACCTTGGGAAACCCTGCTGCCTGCAGGATCTCGAGGGCCTTCGTGGACCGCACACCCCGGTGGCAGAGTGTGACGATTTCCCTATGCCCGTCCAGTTCGTTCAGTCGCTCAGGGAGCTGACCCAGAGGAATGAGGGTGGCCCCCTCGAGGTGACAGATCTCCCATTCGACAGGTTCCCGCACGTCCACGACCTCGATGTGAGGGTTGTTCTTGAACTCATCCGCCAACTCACGAACAGTAACCTCGGGACCTTCGTAGACGGGCTCCGCACCGATCCCGCAGAATGCCTCATAGTCTATCAGCTCGGTCACTGTCGGGTGCGGACCGCACACCGGGCAGTCGGGATCTTTGCTCAACTTCAGCTCGCGGAACTTAAGCTGCAAAGCGTCGAACAGTACCAGCCGCCCAATGAGGGTGTCACCCACTCCGAGGACGAGCTTCATGCTCTCGAGCGCCTGAATGCTTCCAATGATGCCCGGAAGCACCCCTAACACTCCCCCTTCCGCACACGACGGCACCAAACCCGGTGGTGGCGGCTCGCGGAACAGGCAGCGGTAGCACGGACCCTCCGGAGCAAAAAACACCGACGCCTGTCCGTCAAATCGGAAGATCGAGCCGTACGCGTTCGGCTTGCCAAGGAGGACGCACGCGTCGTTTACCAGGTACCGGGTCGGGAAGTTGTCGGTACCGTCCAGCACGACATCGAAGTCACGTAGGATCTCTATGGCGTTCGCCGATGTCAACCGCTCCTCAAACGACTCCACATGCGTGTTGGGGTTGAGGTCTGCAATCCGTGTCGCTGCCGACTCGAGCTTTGACTTCCCCACGGTGCCCGTACCGTGGATGATCTGTCGTTGGAGGTTGGTCTCGTCCACCACGTCGAAGTCCACGAGGCCCAGTGTCCCCACACCGGCCGCCGCCAGGTAGAGCGCCGCCGGGGAACCCAACCCTCCCGTGCCGATCAACGCCACCCGGGCGGCCTTGAGTCGTTTCTGACCGGCTGGACCGACGTCCGGTAGGATGAGGTGCCGGGAGTACCTGAGCACTTCCTCGTGCGTGAGCTCCGGGAGGGCGGCTGCCGCAGGTGCGGAGCCCCCAGCGATGCTCGGGACGATCGAGATATCGTCTCCGTCAGCCGCCGGCGTCTCTCCCCGCTCGAGATCGCGAATGTCCCGCTCGTTCACGTACACATTGACGAAGCTCCGCAGTCGCCCGTCCTCCCCAAAGAGGTGGGCTCTGAGGTCGGCGTGCTCGGTGGTTAGCCGCTCGAGGATTTGCGCGACCGTGCCCTTTTCTGTTTCGACAGCCGTCCGGCCGTCGACGTAGGGGCGCAACGGGGTCGGGATGTGAACTGTTACTCCCATGATTCCTCCTGAATATGCATCGTTCGCTCGACGAACGCGCTCCGGTCGTCCGCCAGCTGCCACAGGCGCTCCTCGCGAACCCTCCCTCGACCCACGGAGACGATGAGATAGCGATACCACGGCCAGGCTTGTTCCCGGTCATACGTCGAGGGGAGGGCCGCCACATCTGGATGGGAATGGTAGGTTCCGACGACTTGGAGCCCCCGGGCCGACGCCTCCCGCTCCGCGACCATAAAGTCTTCTGGTGAAATGAGATAGCGAGTTCGCGCTGCGCGCTCTTGGTCGCGACGATTGGTCACTGGCAGTTGGTGGGTCACCGCCACCGGTTCCTGCTGCGCCCCCCTCCCCGCCTCCCGGCCCACCAGGAAACCGCACCCCTCGTTGGGGTAGGCGCTGACGAGATGCTGCCTGATCTCCTCGAGCACTTGGCGTGACACCTTCACGACTCGCCACCCGAGAGGCGTCGGATCTCCGACAAATATCGGGCTCCGCCGTCCGGCGCGATCACGACGATCACCGGCAAGGAACCGTCTGACCCGGCAGAGGTCGCTTCCACAATCCGGTCAACCGCAGCCACGGCCGCCCCGGCCGACCACCCTAGGAAGAGCCCGTGACTCCGGGCGAGGGTGAGGACTCGTGCCTCCGCCTCCTCGGTGGCTACGAACAACGTGAGATCCAAGGCTTCCGGATCGTAGATCTCAGGAACGAGGGCCGAAGCCATGTGCTTGAGCCCCTCCAGACCGTGAAACGGGCCATCCGGCTCAATGGCCACGAGCTTGATCTCCGGCCTCAACTCCTTGAGAAATCGGCCGGCTCCGAGCAGGGTACCGCTGGTTCCCACACCGGCCACGAGGTGCGTCACCGATCCGCGGGTGTCCCGCCAGATCTCCGGTCCCGTCGTTCGGTAGTGGGCCGCCGGGTTGGCGGGGTTGCCGTACTGGTCAGCGTACCAGTAGCGGTCCGGATGAGCCGCAGCCAATGCGCGAGCCTGTCTGATCGCGCCGTCGCTTCCTTCTAGCGGGTCCGTATCGATCACCTCTGCCCCGTAGGCGCTCAACAGCTGGCGGCGCTCCGGCGAGACGTTGGTGGGCACGCACACCGTGATTCCGATGCCGGCAGCTGCGCCCAGCATGGCGTACGCAACGGCCGTGTTGCCGCTCGAAGCGTCTAGCAGCCTTCGCCGAGGTAGGGTGCCCAGACCCAGGCCGGCCCGGAGGATTTCCCGCGCTGGGCGATCCTTGACAGAGCCACCTGGGTTGAGCCACTCGGCCTTGAGAAAGACCCGCTCGCCCATGCCCTCCCAGCGATCGGAATGGAGCGGGATGAGCGGTGTCTCCCCTACGAGTCCCCAGAGAGCTGGCTCCGCTCGTGCGGTGCTCGAGCCCGCACGGCGGCTTTCCTTCTGGAAGCGATCGTGAATTGCTGTCACCAAGTCTCCTGACCCGGGAGTCCAGACCGTCAAAAAAACCCACCTCCGAATTCGATGGAGGTGGGTGCGGTGCGTCTGCGGTGTGCGTATGGAGACGCCTAGCTCGTCCCTACCTCCCGGGAGGTACGACAACAGCAGCAGGCGCAGGGTCCCATTGCGCCGGACGGGTCTACGTGTGTGTTAAGCATATTTAGTAGTAAAAGAGTTCCCTTTCCTCAGGTCAAGGGGTCGGCCTCCTGTTTCGGTC
>JBDHDY010000388.1:0-3605 GCA_039591275.1 Gemmatimonadota bacterium
CACAAGAGTTGCGAGCGGTCAAGTTCTTCGGCGAGTATGCGACCGTCGGTCGGAAGATCTACCGGACGTATGATCCGAATGGGTCCCATGGGTGTGAGCCGTTTGAGATAGACCCGCGTCGGTTTACCAGGTTCGTCGTACTCGATCCGGGGACACAACATTGCGGCACACTCTTCTGCGCCATCGACAGCCAAGAGAAGCACGTATACATCTACGACGGGTTCGACATAAGAGGAGCAGACGCAACGCAATGGGCCGCCGAGGTCGCGAAGCGCCAGAACGGGACGAAGTTCGAAGCGATCATCATCGACCAGCGGATGGGGAGACAGCACCCGCCAGGTAGCCCAGACAACGTAGCGGAACAGTACTACCAGGCACTTGTCGACATTGACCAAGAGCCGAGGACGAAGGGTCTCCTCGGAGGATTTTGGCCAGGGTCGGATGATGTAAGGGCCCGAGAGGAGGCACTCCTAGGACTGATGGCGATCCGGGGAACCGGCGCCCATGCAGGGACGGCCAAGCTGCAGGTCATGCGAGGCGCCCTGCCTAAACTAGACCAACAGATCAAGCGTGCGATGATGTCCCTCAAGGATGGGACGAAAAGGGTCAAGCTGGAGGAGGACCTCCTGGTCTGCCTCGAGTACCTTGCAGCATCCAACCCCTACTTCAAGGAACCTGTCGACGCCGCCCCGCTGCGTCCACAGTTCGACGTATACGACGATTTCATGAAGAAGAATGCCAAGCGCCAACGTAAGCCACGGCAAAGTTTTGGGTCCGCCGTAGAGGTGGGCTAGCACCAACCGAAAGGTGACCAATGAGTAACAGCGCAACGATCAAGCAGAAGATGGCCGAAGAGAACGCCAAGTTCAAGTTCCCCGACCTGCAGGTGTCGCAGGCCGTGGTCGTGTCGACCGACGCCAGTGAGTCCGACCACGTGTTCGGCTTCATCGTCAAGGTGAAGAGTCGGGCCGTCGACGTCCTGTGTATCTATCCGGAGCGGATCATGTACCGGCTTGACTGCTGGCACGCGGATGACCCGCAGTGCGTGCTTCGTCCCGACGTGTTCAGCGAGGGACACCGAGGCGTGTTCCGGCTGGCTCCCCGCGAGCAGCAGCTCGAGGCCCTCGTCGAGTACATGAATGGAGCTCGAGCTGACATCGCTGGTCAGCTCGGCACGCTCACCAAACGGATCGAGTCCTCGGAGGAGTTCAACACGACCCTCCTGGCCCGCATCCAAGAGCTTGAGGAAGCCGCCTCGAAGGTGGCCGGACCCAAGCGTAAGACCGCCAAATAGGGGACAGTTGAGTGGACCTACTGAATAGCATCGTCGACGTTTGGCTCAGGCAGATCAGGCTAGCCCAAGAGTCGAAGAAACTGAAGTGGGGACGGACGGCGGCCCAGCTGTGGGGCTTCACTGGGAAGAGCTACCGTGAGATCTACATGCATGACGTCGAGAACCAGGATCGGTTCCCACACCAGGAACATGGACCGGAGTTCAAGGTCCGCGTGGCCAAGAGCGCCGAGTTCATTCGGACGATGTTACCGTACGTCCACGCCAAGGTCCCCAATCGTCTTGTCACTTCGCGTCGTCCGGACGTCCCTCCTGAGCTCATAGAGCACCTGGGCGAGGCGGCCATACAGATGAAGTCGGCAGAGACGGTGGGCGGTTGGCTTCAGCAGTGGTGGCTTAACTGGCTGGCGTCCGACGCTGGCTACGGTCTGTTTAAGGAATCGCGTACGGCGATTCCCGAGGGGCTGGTCAAGGGTAATGGTATCGTCTGGCATGAGATGCTTCAGGGGCCGTACGGCCTGATCCCCGGCTCGTTTGCCGATACCATTGACGGCTTGCTCATCGATCCCGATACGATCATGCTACGTGACGCGGGTTACATTGTTCGGCGACGTGTCGAACAGGTATGGCGCGTGGCGGATCGGTTCGGGGTTGACCCGATGAAGCTTCGAGGTGGTGACCGATCGATGCAGCAGCGGGCTGCCCAGGAGGTCCAGGAGATCCATGAGGACCAGCACGACGACCGCAAGCCACAGCAGAAGGGCGACGTCGTTGTCTGGTATGAGATCTTCAGTCGGATCGGCGCCGGCCATCGCCTCCTCGGCTCCAACGACAGGCAGGCCGATCACCTGAAGAAGCTCGAGGCCGCCGGGCAGCACGTCTACCTGGCCGTCACCCCGGGCTGCAAGTTCCCCTTGAACCTGCCGCCCGAGGCCTTCGATGGCACTGAGGCCGAGCTCCGGGCCCGCCTCGACTGGCCGATCCAGTACTACACGGACATCAACAACCCGTGGCCCATGTCCATGCTGGAGTTCAACCCACGGCATGACCAGCCATGGGGCTCGAGCCCGATGGAACCGGGGCTCCCCTACCAGATCTTTCTCGACCACCTGCACTCGTATCTCTTCTCGAGAGTCCGGACCACGTGCCGAGACATCATCGTGTGTTCGAGCGCCATCGAGCAGAAGCTGTACGACGCGATCCACAGCGGACTGGACCAGGCACTGGTCACCGTCGACGGCAAGCCCGGCGAGGAGCTGAACAAGCTGATCGAGATCCTCCAATTCCCCGAGGCCAACACTGACCTCTGGACCATTGGGCAGCTGGCCGAGCGTGGGTTCGAGCGGGCTACCGGCATGACCCCCCTACTGGGGGGCCACGAGCCTGACAAGCAGATGCGGTCGGCCGAAGAGGCTGCCCGCCGAGACCAGCGTGCCGGCACCCTGCCGGATGACTTCGCGGACTGCGTCGAGCAGTGGCAGTCGAGCGTGGCGGCCAAGGAAGCACAGGCTACCCGCCTCATGGTTCCGCCACCGACGTGGCTGTTCGGAGAACCCGAACCCGAACAGACTCCGGACGGGCCAGGTCCTTACCCCGGCCCTCTGTCGCAGCTGTGGCAACAGCATGTGAACACAGACAGTCCGGCAGTGGCTTGTTCGGAGTCTTCATACGTCGTCGAGGCCGGCAGCGGCCGGCGAAAGAACAAGCAGCAGGAGAGTCAGGATATTCGTGAGATCACCCAGATGATGATGCCGTCGGCGCTCGAGCTGGCGATGGGTGGACAGGTCCAGCAGTACAACGAGCTCATTCGGATGCTCGACAAGTTCTACAACACCATCGACCTCGATGGCATGCAGATGGCCCCGCCGCCTCCGCAGGAGGGCCCGTCGCCCGAGGAGCAGGAGATGATGATCGAGCAGCAGAAGGCTCAGCTCGATATGCAGATCAAGATCCAGCTGGCCGAGCTGAACATGCAGATCGATGCCATGAAGGCTGAGCAGAAGGTCGCGTCCCAACAGATGCAGGACCAGGCCAAGATGATTGGCGAGGTCGAGAAGACTAAGGTCCAGCTACAGATCGAGGAGATCAAGGGCGTGTTGGAGATGCAGCAGAAGCAGATGGAGCTGGCGACCGGCGTGGAAAAGGCCAAGGCCGAGCTGTCGTCCGACGCCGACGCCCACCTCCAGGACCTGGAGCAGGACGACGAGGTCCACATCCAGCACATGGAGCAGGACGAGGAGAAGCACGAGCAAGAGATGGTTCAGAAGGAGGCCTCGCACAAGGCCGACCTGAAAGCGAAGAAGGCGATCGCCGC
>JBDHDY010000389.1:0-3998 GCA_039591275.1 Gemmatimonadota bacterium
TGGCTTGCGACGCCCCTACCGGCCGCCGAGTAGCGGTATCCTTTCCCGTAGTGCGGCCAAAACACCAGCGGGAATGTTGCCATCGAGCAATTCGTTCACCTTGCGCCCCAACCCTACGACTTGATCATCGGTCAGCCCGAACTGCTCCAAGCGCGCATTGAGTATCCCTGGTTGGGTGAGGAGAAACAGCTCGCCTGTGCGGGTTGCGGCATCTGTCTCTTGCCTGACCCAATCTTGTGCCTGAGGGATGGCCGAACAAACGTGCTCGAATTCCACCGCCTTGGTGGAGAGCCGGATCGACATGAACAAGACCCCTAACGCCGCAGTGGCCTTTTCTTCATCTCCGCCTAGATCGGCTGTGACGCGTTCCACTAGATCCAAACACCGCCTCCTAGGTGAGAATCCCGCCGCCGAGCAGGTGTTCGCCGTGGTACATGACTCCTGACTGACCGGGTGTTACGGCCTTGGCCGGTTCGGCCAGCTCTAACTCGATACGTCCGTTTCTACGGAGGGAAGCGACTCGTGCCCTCACGGGCCGGGACCGATACCGGATCTGTAGTTCGCACCGATTGCAGCACGGTGGCTGAACAGCTCGGGCGCGGTGCCGATGATGACCGCGCGTTCCTCCGGTACGATCTTGACGACGTACATCGGTTCCGCGAACCCGCCTGGCAAGCCCTTGCGCTGGCCAATAGTGTAGCGTGCGTAACCGCGGTGCGTGCCCAAGGCGTTGCCGGTGCTGTCCAGGAACGGGCCCGGGGACAGCGCCGGTGCCTCTGATCCGAGATGTTTCTCGAGCACGCCGGCATAGTCTCCGTCGGGCACGAAACAGATCTCCACCGATTCGGGCTTGTCGGCGATACCGAGGTTCATGCGCTTGGCCGTCGCCCTGGTGTCCTGCTTCGTGAGCTCACCGACCGGAGTGAGCATACGTTTCACCACCGACCGGTCGATGCCCCACAGGAAGTAAGTCTGATCCTTGTCCGAGTCTTTGCCGCGGAAGATCGTGCCGCTTTTGACAACGGCATAGTGACCGGTGGCGACGTAATCGCACTCGAGCGCATCGGCGTGGGCTACCAGGTCCCGAAACTTCGTGAACGAATTGCAGCGCACGCACGGAATGGGTGTGCGCCCTGCAGCGTACTCGGTGACGAAGTTGTGAATCACATCCTCGCCGAAGCGGTCCTCCATATTCAGTACGTAATGAGGCACACCGAGCGTAGATGCCACCTGGGCCGCGTCTGCAATGGAGTCCAACGAGCAACACGGGCGGTCGGGAACGTCATCGCCATAGCAGAACAACTTCATCGTTGCGCCGATTACCTCGAAGCCCTGCTCTACGAGGAGCGCGGCGGCGACCGACGAATCCACGCCCCCCGACATGGCGACAAGGACTTTGCCCTTCCTCACCGCACCCCTCCACACGGCAGCCCCGCCACACCACCGCCGCCTCCCAACGGCAGTCTCACCGCCTGACCGCCCCGCCCACGGCAGCCACTCCACCTCACCACCGCCGCGGCACGGCAGAGGATTATTTCGGCAACTTCGTTTCGCCTCATGGGCAGAATCTAACTGTCCCGTGCCACGATGCGGTGACCGGTTTCCTCTGCAGTTCTGCCACGGTGCGGGGGTGAGGTGTGACGGGGCTGCCGTGTGGGGAAGGGAAGGGTGACGGGCTGCCGTGGGGTGGAAGTGAGGCGTGGGAGCTGCCGTTGGGTGGGGTGGGGGGGCGAGGCCCTATCTCCCCAGCGCCGCTCCGAGTTTTCTCACTCGTTCCACGACCCCCGGCAAGACCTCCATCACCCGATCCACATCTTCGACCGTGTTCTGCTTGAAGAAAGAGAAGCGCAGCGTCGCCACGGCGAGATCCTTGGGCATTCCCATTGCCGAGAGGACGTGTGAGGGCTCGATGGATCCGGTGGTGCATGCGGAACCGGACGAACATGCAACGCCGGCCATGTCGAGGTGCATGATCATCGACTCGCTGTCGGTGCCGGGGATAGCAACGCTACTGACGTGGGGTGCTCGCTCGGCGTCGGCGCCGTTCACTCGCGCGTCCGGGATCGCTTTCAGGAGACGACGCTCAAAATCCTCCCGCAGGGCCGCGAGTGACTTTCTGTTTTTCGAAAGGTCTCGGGTCACCAACTCAACCGCTCGGCCGAGGCCTACGATGCCGGCCACGTTTTCGGTACCGGGCCGAATCCCGAACTGCTGTCCGCCGCCGTGAATCATGGGCTCGACGGCACTTCGGTCGCGCACGATGAGGGCGCCGATTCCCTTGGGCGCTCCGATCTTGTGGCCTGAGATGGTGAGTAGCGTGCACGACGCCTGGTCCACGGAGCAAGGAACCTTGCCCACGGCCTGGACGGCGTCGGTATGGAAAGACACTCCGGCATCCCGAGCCAGCGTGCCCACCGTTTGAACGTCTTGCACGATCCCCGTCTCGTTGTTCACCCACATCGCGCTCAACACGGCAGGCTTGTTTGTCAACGCGTCGCTCAATGTCCCGTCGTCGAGATGGCCCGCTGAATCCACGGGAAGGTAGGCTGCTTCCCCTCCGAGGCTCTCTACCATCTTCGCAGCGGCAAGTACGGCCTTGTGCTCTGCTGTAGTAACGGCGACATGGAATGGCTCGCCCCTGTTTCGTGCCGCCAGCGCACTTCCAAGCACGGCCAGGTTGTCTGCCTCAGTTCCACCTGAGGTGAAGATGACGTCGCCGGGATCGGCGCCCAGTCCCTCCGCCACCTGACGCTTGGCGTGTTCGACGGCGGCCCGCGCCGCACGCCCGAAGCGGTGGGGCGAGCTGGGGTTGCCGAAGGTTTCCTCGCTGAGGAACGGCAACATGGCCTCGAGCACCTCCGGTTGCACCGGAGTCGTTGCAGCGTTGTCGAGGTAAACGGGATCGGTCATGCTCCTCCTCCCCTCCACCCCACCGGGCGGTCAGCCGGTCAGGCGGACCGTGCCCTTCCACCCTGCCCCGGGGCTCGGCCAAGAAGATGGTGGTGGCCGGGCGGTGACTGCCCGCCGGCCCGCCGGTCCGCCGGGGAGGTGGGTGGGGCGGGGCAGCCGCCTCCCTCCTCCCTTAGAGCGTCTAGAACGTCGACACCCCCATGGCGACGACGTCATCGATGCGGACGGTTTCCAAAGTGAAGTAGGGCTCGCCATATGCACACCGGATGAGACTTCCGTAGTGGGCGCTCTGGATGCGCACCAACTCGTAGAGGTCCTGGCCGGTGGGGAACAGCTCTCCTGCGGCATCTACCCCGTCGAACTGGGAACGATAGCTATGAACCGCCGCCATCTTGGTCTCAAACTCTTCCGAGATGTCGACGACGAAGCTGGGCTTGGCAGGATCCTCGCGGTACGCCTGTGCGTAGAGGACTTTTTCAGGCCGGTGCGGCTCGCCCTCCGCCGGGTATTTGGCGAGGCCGGCGAGATAACAGGCGTCGCGACACAACTCCGCGGCCATGCGGTGATCGGGGTGGCGCCCCACGGGGTAGGGAAGAATCACGGCTCTGGGTTTGAATCCGCGGACGAGGGTTGCAACGGTCTGCCGACCCTCGTTCGTGTTTTGTATGGCTGCGTCGGGCAAGCCTGCATTGACGCGCTCCGTAACGCCCATCACCTTGGCCGCTTCTTCGGCCTCTCGCGCCCTGGTTTCTGCGTCACCACGTGTGCCGGTCTCACCGGCCGTGAGATCGATGATGCCCGTCCGGTACCCCTTGCGCTGCATCTTGACGAGCGTGCCAGCGCACGTGAGCTCGACGTCGTCTCTGTGGGCCGCGATGGCGAGGAGGTCAACGGTTGTCATGGAGTTTGGAAGCTAGGAGGCCCCGCGCCGCCCCACCACCCCGCCCCGGGCGGGCCCACCCCACACCGCCACCCTTCCCCTGGCGGTCAGGCGGTCAGGCGGACCGTGCCCTTCCACCCAGCCCGCGGCTCGTCAGGAAGACGGGTGGTGGCTGGGTGGGGACTGTCCGCCAGTCCGCCAGTCCGCC
>JBDHDY010000390.1:0-3586 GCA_039591275.1 Gemmatimonadota bacterium
TTTTCGCCCACGATCTTGGTCCCCACCGCGTTCCTCGCCCTACTGCTGGGAGGATCGATGAGCAACACGTATCCCTCGAATCCCCATTCACCGCTGCCATATCTCATACCGATCCTCGTTGCCGTGCTCTGGGCCCTTCCCGCCACAGCCCAGGTACCCACGCCAGCGGAGGTCTTCGGCTTCCGGGTCGGCACCGACTACAAGGTGGCGGATTACGAACAGATGCAGGAGTACTACCGGCGCCTCGATGCCGCGAGCGATCGGGTGCAGATGACAGAGATCGGAGAATCTGCGAGGGGCCAGCCCATGCTGCTCCTCTTCATCTCCAGCGAGCAAAACATGCGCGAGCTAGAGCGCTGGCGGACCACGAGCGAGCAGCTTTCGCGGGCGCGGATCACCGAGGAACAAGCACAGCAACTCGCGCGGGATGGCAAGGCGATCATCTGGATTGACGGTGGTATGGATGACCAGGAGTTCGCCGCCGGTCAGATGCCGCCTGAGCTCGCCTATAGACTGGCCACCGAAGAAACGCGGGAGATGCAAAAGATCAGGCAGAACGTCGTAACACTCCTCATGCCGATCTTGAACCCGGATGCACTGCAGAATGACGTCACCTGGTACCGTCGCAACGTCGGCACGCCGTACGAAACAACTCGGCCTCCGCGCCTAGGGCAGCCGCACGCCGGTACTGACAACAACCGGGATTGGTTCATGAACAACCAGCCCGAGACCCGCAACGCGTCACGCATCTTGTATCGCGAGTGGTATCCGCAGATTGTCTACAACCACCATCAATCTGCGCCCGCGTTCGCCAGGATTTTCATTCCACCGTTCGCCGATCCCGTGAACCCAGACATTCATCCTGGCGTCACAACGGGTGTCAACATGGTGGGCGCAGCCATGGCCAATCGCTATGCGGCAATGCGGATGCCGGGCTACGTCTCCCGGTCGGTGTACAGCATGTGGTGGAACGGAGGTATGCGGCTCACCCCGTATTTCCACAATCAGATCGGAATCCTCACGGAGACCGCACACGCGACCCCGACACCTCGGTACTACGACCCGGAGTCGTTCCCGACGACGTTGAATGTCAGGCGAGGGGCGTCACCTCGCACCGACAGCACGAGCATATTCTATCCAGACCCCTGGTATGGGACCGAATCACACCTGCGCGATGGCGTTGAGTACATGATCGAGGCATCCCTTGCCACGCTCAACCTGGCAGCCAACTATCGCGAGGAGTTCCTTTATAACATCTACCGGATGGGCCGGGATGGCATCGAAGCCGGTGAGGCTGGGAATCCGTTCGCCTATGTCATTCCGCCGGATCAGTGGGATGCGGGCGAAGCAACCAACCTCGTAAACATCTTCCGGCACAGCGGTGTCCAGGTGCACCAAGCCACGGGATCATTCAGCGCCGGTGGCCGCGAGTACCCGGCCGGCTCTTATATCGTTTACGCCGGGCAGGCCTTCCGTCCACATGTCGTGAATCTGATGGAGCCCCAACGGTATCCCGAACGGCAGCGCTATCCCGGGGGCCCACCGGAGACACCGTACGACTTAGCGGGCTGGACACTCCCCATGCAAATGGGTGTGGACGCCGATCGCATCAACGAACCGTTCCGTGCCAATACCCAGGAGATCGAAGACCTCGCTGCTGTGCCGGCGGGCAGGATTCGGGGAAGCGTAGGCTTTGGATACGCCCTTTCGCGTCGACCCAACGCCAGTACTCGAGCCGTCAATCGGCTCATGGCGGACGGTGAGCACGTCTATTGGGCCGCAGGCGAATTCTCCGACGGTGGTGTAACCCAACCGGCCGGCACGTTTGTGATCGAGGACATTGGAGACACCCGGGAACGAGTGGAGGCCGTGGCGCGCGATTTGGGCACTGATTTTGTCGGCCTGGCAAACCGCCCGTCAGTGGAGTTACGACCTCTTCGCCTCCCCCGGATCGGACTGTACAAAGCATGGGCCAGCCGGGTGGACGATCAGGGATGGACCCTCTGGCTTCTCGAAAACTACGAATTTCCAGTGGACACGCTGCACGATGCGGACATCCGCAATGGCGACTTAGCACAGTACGACGCTGTCGTATTCCCGAATCAAAGTGCCGAGAGCATCTTCCGTGGAAATGTCGAGGGAACGATGCCTGCCGAGTACGTCGGTGGACTGGGTGCGGAGGGTACGGCTGCACTCAAGCGCTTCGTTCAGCAGGGTGGGACGCTCGTAGCGTTGGATCAGGCTACCGAGTTCCCCATTCAACACTTCAACCTGCCCGTACGCAACGTCGTGGGCGGCCTGCCGCCCGAGGACTTCTTCATCCCCGGCTCCCTGATCAGGATGAATGTCGACGTCGAACACCCGCTGGCCCATGGGATGCAGCCCGAAGTCGCGGCGTCCTTCTCCCAGAGCCGTGCCTTCGATACCATACGACTCGCTGGAGGTCGCGAGGGCGGACAGGAGCGCACAGAGGTGGCTCCGGAACCAGCCGTGGAAGTGATCACGCGTTACGCACAAGACAACTTGCTGATGAGCGGGTGGGCGATGGGTGAGGAGAGATATCTGGCCGGTCGAGCGGCGTCGGTGCAGGCAGGCCTGGGTAACGGCAAGGTCGTCCTGTTCGGATTCCGCCCGCAGTTTCGTGGCCAACCCCGAGGCACATACAAGTTGTTCTTCAACGCGCTGCTCGCAGCCACACTGAGAACCGCGTTCTCTACCGACGACGGGGGGCAGCAGAAGTGAGAACGGTGTAGGGTGTAGGGTGTGGGACGCACAGGTGGCAGATGGGGCAGGAGGAGCAGGAGCAATGGAGTCGACAAACCCCGGGCGCAGGCCCGGGGTTTGCTTGTTTCCACATATCACACCGTCACCAGCCAACTTATCGGCTGTCGGCTCTGACACTCAGACAGCAAATTGCGTAAAGGCTCCTTATCCGCGTTCATCTGCGGCTCACATCGCACCCTACACCCTTCTCACTTCTCACTTCTCACTTCTCACTTCTCACTCCAAGCATCGCCTCCCTCAAACCTCTCCCCGACGCTTGCCAGATCTTGACGACCTCGTAGATGATCACGGTGGTGAAGGTGACCGCAAACCACACACACACCGCTTCGATGGGTAGATCGTGCCAGGGCCCGATGAAGATTCCCATCATCGCCTCTCTCTGATATCCCCACCACGCATATGGTACACCCAGCGTCGCTTCCCACAGCACGCTGACCAAGAGCATCAGAAAGCACGTGAAGCTAAACGCGCGCCAGTTGATGAACCCGCGAGTCGAACGCAGGAAACCCATTGCGGGCACAATCCCCACGACAACCAGAAAGGTGAAATACCAGGGAAATCCTTCAGGGACCGGAGATAGCAGCTTCTTATACAATGTCGCTGCCAGGAAAAGGACGATGCCAACGATGACTGACGCCGGATGAAAGGCCACGAGCCTTAGAACCGCTTGCGACTCTTTCCCGTAGTCCGGAACGTTGTACGCACGCATCCAGTATTCGTCCGCCCAGATATAGGTCAACAGGACTACCATGAAGCCAGTCAGGTAGAAGACGAGTTCCTCCACCGGGACGGCGCCACCCGC
>JBDHDY010000391.1:0-3568 GCA_039591275.1 Gemmatimonadota bacterium
CGAGATACTCATCGAGCTCCGAATTGCCGTATCCGATGACCGTGATGTCGTTCATCGGTCCATAGATGTTCAATCCGTCCATATTGATGGCGGCGGCGGTCTTCGTGCGCGGAAACACCGGATGGGTGGCATAGTATCCCGACCCCAGTAGCCCAAACTCCTCGGCGGTGACGGCGAGGAACAGGATTGATCGTGAGGGGCGCTCTTCCAAGCTAGCATAGGCCTCGGCGAGCTCCAGCAGCCCCGCCACTCCGGTCGCATTGTCGAAAGCACCGTTATAGATCTGGTCACCATCAAGGCTCTGATCCCTACCGAAGTGGTCCCAATGCGTCATGTACACAATGTATTCGTCGGCTCGGTCACTTCCCTGCAACACCCCAAGGACATTGTGCGACAGTGACTGGTTGAGGACGTTGGCGAGGCTGACCGATGCGGTCACGCCGAGTGACGTGGCCTGGAACTCCCGGCGAGACGCCTGTTCCTTGAGCGCATCGTAGTCTTCTCCCGCCTGACCGAAAAGCGTCTGCGCGGCGGCATAGGTGATCCAGCCTTCCACCGCCACACGGGACATATTCGCGTCTTCGGACACGAGATCGAACTGTGGTCCTGTCCAGCTATTCTCAACGACCGCCCAGGGATATCCGGCAGGCCCCGTCTCGTGGACGATTAAGGCCCCGGCCGCGCCCTGGCGGGCGGCCTCCTCGTACTTGTAGGTCCAGCGCCCGTAATACGTCATGGAGTTGCCGTTGAAGAGCGCCGAGTCGCCCGTGGCGTATCCTGGATCGTTCACCAGAATCACCACAGTCTTTCCCGCGACATCGATGCCCTCGTAGTCGTTCCAATCGTATTCCGGAGCAACGACGCCATAGCCCACGAACACCAACTCGGAGTTCGAGAGCTGGGCGTTCTCGACCACACGCTTGGTCCAGGCAACGAAGTCCCTGTTGGCACTGAACCGGTTTGTGGCTCCGTTGCCACGGGTTGTGAGTCTGGGTTGACTGCGAAGCGTGATCTCGACCAGGGGTACCTGCTGGAAGTAGCTGTCACCGTTGCCCGGCGCCAAGCCGATTCGCTCGAACTCGCTTCGCAGGAAATCGATGGTGCGTTCCTCTCCGGTGGAAGACGGCGCTCTCCCCTCGAATTCGTCAGACGCAACCATCTCAATGGCTGCGGCCAATTCGTCCGTCGTCATACTCTCCAGGGCCGGCGCCATTCGGGCAGCGTCAGACGCACATCCGACAACGAGCACTCCCACCATCGCCAATATTGCCGCTTTGACTCTATGTTCGTTCATCGTGCTTTCCTGCCTTGGATTTATAGCTTCGTAATTGGTAGCGCTCTGCGGTGAGCCTGCGACTTACATTTCACCACACAGAGCGGTCGGCACACACTGTGCCGGGTGCGATAACAAAACGTCACAATGCTGGACTCACGCCGACGCCTGAAATCTAACAGCCGTTCTTTCCCCTCATAGTCCCAACAACTCCTGCGTGATGTGCTCCACCCGAGCCGCCATCCGATTGATGGCGTTTGCGACCAAGGCCGCTTGCTGCACCGCCTCATTCATGTCGCCCTGCTCCACCGCTTCGCGAATTCCGGGCATCGTCTTCACACCGTATCCCGTATAAAAACCCGGGGCATAGATCGAGTGGCGGAACCACTCCCGGCGCGGCAACCCCTCCGGGCTCGCAAGCCCGCGCTCAGTGAGGAACATCTCACTGTTGATCATTCGCAGATCGTTCCTCTTGCCGTCCAGCCAGGCTGATCCTCGGCTCATGACGGTCTCAAATGCAGCGTCAAACTCCTCACCCGCCTCGGCCAGCCTGTCCACAGCTCCTCGCACAGCAGTCAGGTCGAGTCGGCCTTCTCCCGGTTCTTCGGCAACGAGTTCTTCGATCTCGCCCACATACTCACCGTAGGTTCGAGCGGCGTCCACGAAGGAGAACGGTAACAGCGGCGCGTCGAGCATTCGCAGCAACGCCGTCCCCATTGCTCCAGCTTGCGACTTTCCATACACGAAGCCCGGATCCATGAATCTGGTATAGTGAGCATAGCTGTCGTAAATGGAGTGGTACACGCCGGCCGGCTGTCCACCTCCGTAGCCGAGGTTGAGGGACGCTATGCTCAGGTGGTCGATAAACACTGTGTAATCGGAGCCCGATCCCAGCGCACCGAGGCGAACTCCTCGCTCGATGGTCTTCGCCGAATCTTCCGCACTGCCAGCGTCCTCGAGCAGACGATCCAACCCGGCTGCGAGGCCACTCTTCCCCGATTCAGGGTGCTCGGTGTCTCTGACCACCTCGTGCACAAATGATTCCAAGCTGTGCGAGCCCGCGCCGCTGACCACGCCACGGCTGTACGAGTCGGTATTGAAATACACGACGGCCTTCTCCGTGAGCTCTTCCCGATGATGCTCTGCCCACTCTGTGGAACCCAGAAGGCCCCATTCTTCGCCGTCCCACAACGCAAAGATCATCGTGCGGCGTGGGCGCCAGCCGGCCTTCAACAACTCGGAAAACGAGCGGGCAGTTTCCATGAGTGCAACAGCGCCCGAGATTGGATCGTTGGCACCGTTCACCCATGCATCGTGGTGATTGCCGTGAATCACCCACTGATCTTCGTCAGTGGCGCCGGGGATGCGGACCACGACGTTGTAGAGCGACCGCACCTGCCAGTCAAATTCCAGATGCACGCGAACCCGGGCAGGCCCAGGACCCACGTGATAAGTAAAGGGGAGCGCTCCCTTCCAATCGTCGTTGGGCGCCACCTCGCCACCCAAAGCCTCGAGTAACGGGCGGGCGTCGCCATAGGAAATGGGAAGCACTGGAATGGACATCAGCGTCCTTGCCTCCGATCGGTCGAGCTTGCGTTCACCTCGCTTCGCCCCCCAGCCCGGAGTCAACGGATCACCTGGGTGTACCGGCATATCCATCACACTTCCCCGTTGGGCACCCATTTCCGGTCGCATGGGCCCCTGTGGATAGACATCCTCGACGTAATAGCCGTCCTCTTCGGGGTCAGAGTAAATGATGCATGCGATGGCCCCGTGCTCCGCCGCCACCTTTGGCTTGATGCCACGCCAGCTCCGGCCGTATTTCGCGATGACGATTTTGCCTCGCACATCGATGCCCATGCGTTCAAGTTGCTCATAATCTTCGGGGACACCGTAGTTGACGAACACGAGCTCACCGGTCACGTCGCCGTCGGCAGAGTATGCGTTGTATGTCGGAAGCTGGTTCCGATCTCCCGAGTCCTCGTCCTCGGAGAGCGCCGGTTCCTCGAGTCGCGCTACGTACGAACCGGGGCTCAGCAGCTCCACCCGCCGCGTGACCGGCATCGGCATCAAGGCCTCGAATTCCTCGATCTCCGCGTTGAGACCCCACTCCCGAAACTTGCTCAAGGCATAATCAGCCACCGCCCGGGAGCCCGGCGAACCAGCGTGGTGCGGCTCCGCAGACATGATCGACATATACTCCCGCAACCGTGCCGTATCCGGCGTACTGCGCAAAACGGCCTCGCGCTGCGAATGTTGGGCCAGTAAGTCCGCCGGGACGCCGCGAATAGGCGG
>JBDHDY010000392.1:0-3558 GCA_039591275.1 Gemmatimonadota bacterium
GTGGAGCTTGGCGAGAGTATCTCGGGACCGGTAATCCTCGCCAGTCATCCTCAATACGATACCGCGCGCATGATCTGGAACGGCATGCACGACAAACGTCCTGCGCTGATCGCTCGCTGCCTGAACTCGGCAGACGTGACCCAAGCCGTGACGTTTGCGCGGGAGCGGGAGTTGCTCGTCGCCGTGCGCGGCGGCGGCCACAGCTGGCCGGGCAAATCAGTGTGTGAGGGCGGATTGATGATCGATCTGTCGCAGATGAACAACGTCAGGGTGGATCCCGAGAGACGACGCGCGTACGCGCAGGGTGGCGCTCTGCTCAACGGCCTCGACAGTGCGGCACGCCAGCATGGGCTGATCACGACGGCGGGGGTAGTGTCACACACCGGGGTCGGCGGTTTCACACTCGGTGGTGGCTTTGGCCGTCTCAACCGCAAGTATGGACTGACGATCGACAATCTGAGGTCCGCTGAGATCGTTACGGCGGATGGAGAGATCCACAGGGCGAGCGACGAAGAAGAGCCCGATTTGTTCTGGGCGATCCGCGGTGGTGGAGGCAATTTCGGCGTAGCGACGGAGTTCGAGTATCAGCTGCATCCGTTCGCGCTCGAGGTGTTGTCGGGGACCATCGTGTGGCCCATCGACCAGGCGCGCGAAGTGCTCGACTTCTATGGTGATTGGTACGCGGGCTTGTCAGATGATCTGTATGTCGGCCCCGCCATGATGACGACGCCGGACGGCCAGGGCATTCTGGCGATGGAAGTCGTCTATGCCGCCGACCCTGTCGCCGGTGAGCGGGAGCTGGCACCATTACTTCGCGTCGGCAGGCCGATCGACAACGGCGTAGGCCTCAATGATTACATGGTGATGCAGACGCAGTCGGATGCGCTGGCACACCACGGTATTCGATCGTATGCCAAGAACGGCATGGTCAGTGAGATAACGCCGGCCTTCATTGACGCGATGATCGAATCCTACAAGGCCGATCCTCGGGTCGCGCTGTTCTCGCACACCTCTGGTGGCGCGGTGGGACGGGTTGATGAGCTTGCGACCGCATTCCCTCATCGCAACGCGGAGACTATGCTGGTGTTCGCGAGCTTCTGGAATGACCCCGCCCAGGATGATGAAGTCATCGCGAGCACACGTGACTGGCATAAGCAGCTGGAGCCGTTCACTGGCGGCTATTACGGCAACATCGAGTTCGAGATCGACGAGACGGCATCGGGGAACTACGGGCCCGCCTACCAACGCCTCTCACAGGTCAAGGGACGGTACGATCCGATGAACTTGTTCCGGCTGAACAGCAACGTGAAGCCGGCAGTCTGAGCAGGAGCTGTCGGTCTCGGACCAACTCGTCGATTCACAGGCTGATCTCTACTGCTCGGCCCTCTCTTGCAGGGCATCGGGCGCAATGTGCCCCTACCGGCTCCAGGTCAGCCGCGTGACTTCCCGCGTACTCAGCTCCATCACGTACAGCTCTCGATGGCCGTCGCGAGTCGAGGTGAACAGCAACCGCGTGCCGTCCGGTGACCATCGTGGTGAGAAGGCACTTTCGTCATACCAAGCCTCATCGCTCTGGCCGGAGCCGTCGGCATTCATGAGGAACAAGCCGGGATGGCCACTCCGATTATAGATGATCCGACTGCCGTCGGGTGACATCGTACCGTCGTAGTCTTCGTGGCGGGGGTTTTCGGTGATGTTCCGTGTCGGGCCTCCAATGGATGCAACGGCATGCAATTCCCAACCGCCGTCGCGAATCGCCGCGGTAGGATAACCGTCTTTGTGGGTGTCAAAGAAGATCATCGTTCCGTCAGGTGAAAAGAATGGGTTGAAATGATGTCGCCGGTCGTAGGTAAGGCGGCGCGCGTTGCTGCCGTCGCGCTCCATCGCGTAGATCTCGTGCCAACCGTTACTACGATCTGACAGAAAGGCGATCCAGCCCTCGGGGTGAAACAAAGGATAGAGGTTGTTGGAGGAGGCAGCCTGTGGGTCGTCGTCTTGATAGCTCTGGTCCGTGAGCTGCCGCACGTTGGTGCCATCGAGGTTCATTAGATAGATCTGATTGCGGCTTGGTGAACTGACCCAGCCCTCGCGATCAGACGAGAAAGCAATCTCGGCACCGTCAGCAGAGAACGCGGGCCAGAAGTCCGCCCAGGGGTTGTGGGTCAGGCGGCGCTGCTGCGAGCCGTCTGCGTTCATGACATAGATCTCGAAGTTACCGTCGCGTGTGGAGTGAAAGACGATTGCGCTGCCGTCGGGTGACCAAGCCCCGAAATCGCTGACACCTAGCCACCGCGCACCCGGATCGTCGGGCGCTTCCTGAGCCGTTGTAGGGGACGGCAACAGGCAGAGAGCAGATAAGAGGGTCAAGGGCGAGAGCAGAGTGCGGCGGACATACGGCATCATCTTGGCATACCTGGATTCGAATGGGATGTTATCGCTAGGTGCTCGCCCGCGCTACCGACCAGTTTCGGCGCGAGGAGCAAAGCTACAAGTGCGCAGGAGTGTACATCCGTGGTGGCAAGAAAGTTCCAGCAGAGCCACGCACCGTATTACTCGGACTTGATGACTCGGATCGGGTCTACCCGGGCGGCGGTGAAGGCCGGGTCGAGGCAGCCGAACGCAGCAGCCCCCACGAGGATTGACACGCCGACAAGCAGTGTGAGCGGACTCGCTGGGTTTACTCCGAACAAGTGGGCGGCCATGACCTTGCCGGTGACGAGCGCTCCAGCCAAGCCGAACACCACGCCGGCGACGATGGGCCGCAACCCCTTGCCCAATACGAGCAGCAGAACGTCTTCTTGCCGCGCGCCCAAGGCTTTTCGTACGCCCATTTCCCGCATGCGCAGGTGCACTGCCTCGCGCACCGCAGTGTAAACACCCACTACCGCAAGGAACAGCGTGGTCATCGCAGCGATCGAGAGAAGGATTCCAGCGAGTTGAGGGACGCGCACGTTGTCCTCGACGACGTCTCCAATCATCCGGACGGATGACACTGGAGCGTTGGGTTCCAGTGCCGCAACGGCAGCACGTGCCTCGGGCAGGAGACCGCGTCCGCGATCCGATCGCACGAGGACCGTCATCCAATCGAATGGCAGGGCGGCGTGGGCAACGAACAGCTGTCCCACCTCGCGCTCCCTCAACGATCGCCACCGCGGTCGGCGGACGACGCCAGCAACGGTCACCTCTGCCTGTTCGAACGTGAACGGCCGCATGCGCGTCACGGTGGTGAGGTGGATGTTACGGCCCACCACGTCACCGGAACTCGAGATGGAATTCGCCGTGATGTCGTCAATGACGACACGCTGCGTCGCTCCTGCCTCGGCGTCGTCACCCACCCATTCTCCAGCCACCAGCTCTAAGCCTAGCGTCTCCAAAGTACCCGGCGTTGCCACTTCGAAATCGAGAGGAATCCACGCCGTCTTGCTGTCGTCGGTGTAGAGTCTCACGGTGGCGCCGGTGCCGGTGAGCGGTGTGGAGACGAGCATGCCGGCCGCCTCGACCCCGGGAATGGCGTGGAGGTTTCGCTCGAGATGGCGGAAGAACGTCGCAACCTTCTCA
>JBDHDY010000393.1:0-8653 GCA_039591275.1 Gemmatimonadota bacterium
GTTCTTTCCTCGTGCTGCTCCCGCGAGCGCGTGAGCTCTAGCTCGGGAAGATCACGATTGCGGTTGCGAACGATCTCGTATGCGGAGCGGAAGCGGTGGAACTCCCGCTCTCCCAACTGCACGATCTCGCTCACGCCGTACGGCAGCAGGCGCACGTTCCGGAAGTACCACTCGAGGTTCGCCGTACCAATGCCCGCCGACGAAGACATCCCTGGGCGTTCCGCCGCGAGCCAGTCGCGATAGCGGATGACACCCTCGAGAGCGGCCGCACACAGGTCCGTGTCAGCGGGCTGCGCTTGGCCCACGCGCTCGCAGAGATCCCTGAACCAGCCTATGGTCCCGTCCGGCGGATCGTCACGGTACGGTTGTCCCTGACCCACGCCGTCAAAGTTCTCCAGATGAAAGAGAGCCAGCCCGGCCAGCTCCCCCGATGGCTCGGTGAGGTTGACCTCGGCCTGTTGAAGAATCCGTGGCACAGTCGCCAGAGACTGCCGCCACCTTTCGGCGGCCGGACCGGTCACCGGCAGGTCGACATAGGGCACGCGCCGCACCTGATCGAGATAGAGGATGGGATCCTTCTGCCACGGGCGGGTTACGCGATGCTCGAACTCCATACCGTTGGCCTTCGCCCAGACGAGCAGGAAGTCGACCTTGCCAGACACCGACCAGCTCGCAGGATCGATCGCACGGAGCCGGCTCTGCACGTCCCTGATGGCGTCGGCGCGCGCGTTCATTGCGTCAACCCCGAACTGTGGGACTCCGTCCTCTCGCTGCGGCCGGCGAAGCTCGGTGAGGTCTGCATCGAGGGCCACTAGGTCGTTCCACCCTGCATCGGTCTGTGCCGCAGCACCGCCAACGCCGCTGAGTTCGCACAGCAACAGCGCCACGGCCACTAGCGTGGCGCGGCGTGGGAGTCGGAGCCTCGATTCGCGTCGAAGCCGGATGGCCTGGCTTTCTGTTCCGTGTCCGATCTTGGGTCTCACTGGTCTCGTCCTCCAGGTGACGGTGGCGAGCTCGGCTCGTTCTCGTGCACCGGCTCGGGCCCCCGCTTGGTCAAGGGCAGGCCTAACGTGCACGAGGACGGGCCGGGTCGCCAGGAGGCCGCGCGTCACCGTTCAGCGGCAATTGCCGTTTCTCCCGGATGGGAGAGGTCTGGGACGATATCAGGTTGGGTCGCCCGCTCGGTACCCCGGGGATTCCCGGCAGCGACTTGTCGTGCTCGCCGCACTAAGTGTGACCATTCACCTCATGGCGTGGTATACATGAAACGACTAGGGCCCATGTTCACGAGGAACATTATCATCATGCGACACCGAGCCACCCAGCTGCGCGGCGTTCTACTGCCAACCATCGTCTTCGGCCTCGCCGCCTGCGGTGATGGTGTGCTCGGCCCAATGAATGACACCGTCTTCGTCTTACGGACCGTCGCTGAGGATTCCCTCCCCGCCATCGTCAGCGATGGGGGTGATCTCCCCTGGACGGTCATCGCCGACACGATCTGGTTCGATTCGGGGTCGGATTGGCGCCGTCGCAGCGTGCACCGGCGGGGCCCCCCGACCGGCGAAACCCTGATTGATATCGAGAACGATGGAGTCGTGATCCGGCGCGGCGGCGAGATCATTCTGGATTTCGAGTGTCGCGACACCGGTGACTGCATCGTGCCGGACCGGCTGAGACCTACTGGGGCCCAGCTCGAGATGGAGCGAACCTTCCTCCACGCCGGCGTGAGACTCCGATTCGCGCCGATCTAGCGTCGCTCTACCAGGGAACGAGTCCGTGCTCGCATCCGGTGTCCGTTCGGTCTGCCCATGTCACGGTCGAAGAACTGGACCATCTTCCCCCAAGGATGTCGGTCGGTATCGGGGCTGTCCAGCCACCAGACTGAGTTTGTCCGTTAGCCATCAAGTACTCCTGTGCCGCTGTACCCGAACGCTCGATCCACCGATCAACCGCCCGCGGTCGACGATGCCCATGAAGATCGCGAGCATGATGATGTTGAGGACGAACAGCACCAGGCTATCTCGCACGCCGATCTCCGCACCCTCGTCTACCAGCGCCCATACCGCCGTGGCGAAGACAACGATGTACACCAGCGCCGCAGGCAAAAGCACCTTCCAGCCGAGTGCCATGAGTTGATCGAATCGAAAGCGCGGCAGCGTCCAGCGCACCCAGATGTACCAGAAGATGAAGAACAGGGTCTTGATGGAGAACGCAGCGAACGTCGCGAGCGTCTTGAGCACACTCGGCTGTCCGATCACCGAGCCGCCCTCCACCTCAATGTCATCCCAGCTCGTGAATGGAATGTCCCACCCTCCAAAGAAGATGGTGGCAATGAGTGCCGACATGGTGATGATCACCGCGTACTCGGCGATGAAAAACACCAACATCTTCATCGCGCTGTACTCGGTGTGGTATCCACTGACCAGCTCCGCTTCTGCCTCTGGCAGGTCAAACGGCAACCGGTTAGTCTCAGCAAGGGCCGAGACAGCAAAGAGCAGGAATGCAAAGGTAGCAGGCAGCACGAGCCACGCCGCCTCCTGCTGGTTGGCTACGATGCCGGTGAGTGTCACATTGCCAGCCAGAATCATCACCACGATTAGGCTCATCCCGAGCGCGATCTCATAGCTCACCATCTGAGCGCTCGACCGCAGGCCGCCTAACAGCGCGTACTTGCTATGCGATGACCAACCCGCCAGTACGATGCCGTACACGCCGATGCTTGAGAAAGCGAGGATGAGCAAAAGCCCAATTGGCAGATCGGCGATCATCATCGGCGTGACGCCCTCATGTACGAATCGTCCGACCCACGGCAAAGTGAAGTCGAACGAAAGCGGCAATGGAGCGGCGAATGGGATGACAGCGAATAGCAGAAATGCCGGGACAAACCGCACCGCCGGCGCCAGCGTGAAGAGCAAGCGGTCTGCTTCTGCGGGGAACAATTCTTCCTTGACAAAGCTCTTGATCCCGTCGGCGGGCAATTGCAGCAGGCCCTGTGGCCCCACACGGTTGGGGCCGAGCCGGAGCTGGATCCAGCCGCTCACCCGGCGCTCGGCCCAGACCACCATCATGACCCCTACAAAGATGGCGCTGAAGAGGATGACGACTTTCGCCGACGTGACGAGGAGGAATCCCTTGATCTCGGGAGTCACGGGATTACCCCCGATGATTTGCGATTTGCGAATGGCGATTTGCGATCAGCGATTGGGCCGTCAGCGAGATCAATCGCCAATCGAGCGCCCTTCAGGACTCGTTGCGTAGCGCCGAGCCCGGACTTCAATCCAGGGCAAATGCAGCACCGAGCCCAGCTTTCAACCGAGAGACAAACAAATCGCCAATCGCCAATCTCAAATCTCAAATCGCAAATCAACCTACCGTCGTCCTCCCAACAGGATTCCGAAGCCCACTGAGAACTCGAACCCACTGTAGTTCTCCTGCTGCGCATCCTGCCATTCAAAATCACCTACGGCGTGGTACCGAAGCTCGGAGCCGATTCTGAACCGTTTACCCACCAGCAAATCCAGGCCCGCACCAAACCGCGCACCCATCGCCGCCTGCGTGCCCCCCTGCCAGATAGTCGGACCTGTGCCTGTACGGGACGAGACTGCGAGGTAAGAACCGGCCATGGCGGCTAGGAAAGGCCGCACCGCCGACCTCTCGCCGAGCCGAAACTGGTGCCGCACCCCGAAGAGGAGCGGAACCACCGTCGACGCTTCCGTCGAGACCTCCCAAAGACGTGCCGTTATATCCACGTGGGAGGCTATCCAACCTGTCTCCACTTGCAGGGCCCAATCCTCCTCGAACCAGTGCCCGTACCCAATCCATCCAACGGCATGCGACGAGCTCTCGATGTGGCGACCGATGGTGACACTGGCGCCGCTTGCGGCGGAGGCCATGAAGCCCACGCTGAGCGTGATCGCGTGCCGCCCCTCGAGCCGAAAGGCCCGGGACTCGGTTGTCCCGTCGGCTGCATCCTGGGCCTGCGCCTGAACCTGCCAGCTCAGAGCCAGGGCAACCAGGTTGATAATAATGATGCGTAATTTCATTGATTCCTCATTGTTCGCGGTGACCACGAGTATCACCGGTTGTGATTGAGCGAAATGCTTTTGTCGCCGAGCCTACTTTTGACGACACGCTAAGGAGACGACGTCTCCACGCTGTCTCCCGGCTGTCTCCTCGGAGCCAGGCCAGAGGGCACTATCAATCCACGCGATCGATGATCGAGTTTCTGAACCCTCTCTCCGGCCAAGCTCGGGCGGGGCGGGCCGCGGCGCTCGACCCAGAGCTGCCGTTCTCTGTTGTATTAACTGTCGAGTGCTACGAAGCGTGACATCCGAGGGAAGGCGTGCGGCTCTCACCCTCAAGCCACGTCAAATCCCACCGTCCCGGCCAGATAAGTGCAAGAGGAATAACAAGTTAGAAAACGGACAGACTCGCTAGAGATCTCCCATTCGCATTTTGTGCTCCAATAGTACCCAGCTAAAGGTCCCCGTCTCGCGGGTCGACACACCACATCCTATCTTTGGCGACCATGTCCGCTACCGATCTGGTTGACCGCCTGGCAGGCCTCCCGCGCTTGGGCGGGGTTCCCCGCGAAGAGTTGGAGTGGCTTGTCGCCCACGGCACGTTCGAGGTCCACGAGGCGGGCCACGTGATTGGCCCGAAGGGCAAGCGCGTTGAAAAGCTCTGGTTGATCGCCTCCGGGCACGTCGCGATCCGAGTGGACAAGTGACGGGGATGCTGCCCTATTCCCGGATGAAGGGGCCGCCGGGTGACAACTACTGTGCCGAAAAAACCGAGTTCCTCGCAATTCACGAGAAACACTTTCCGGAGATGGTTTACCACTGCCCGGCGTTCACGGCATACACGGTCCACACCATGCTCACCCGGGCGCGCAACTTCAACACGAGTGCCTTGCAGGATGAAAAGATGGTGTCGCTCGGGAAACTGGCGGCCGGTCTCGCGCACGAACTCAACAACCCAGCCTCGGCGACGAAGCGCGGCGCTAAATTGCTGCTGCAAGACCTTTCCGAGTTAGACGCCGCGTTGCGGGCGCTCAGTGCCCCCGGCCTGACCAATGAGCTGTGGAATGCGATTGAGCAGGTGCGCCCGCTTTGCCTGACGAGGCCCGACGGTAGTGTGCAGTCCCCAATTCAGCGGGCGGACCGTGAGGACGAGATCGCCGATTGGCTGCAGCGCCACAAGGCCGATCCCGCCCATGCGGCGTCACACTATTGACGCGCTCGATACCCTGGCGAGCGCAACTTCGCCCGACACGCTGGATGCGGCCCTTCGCTGGCTCACCGCCCGAAGCGCGACGCAGACGCTCGCGACCGACATCGAGCAGGCGGCGAGCCGGATCTACGAGTTGGTGGCCGCCGTCAAGAAATTCACGTACATGGACAACCTCGCCGGACCCGAGTCCGTGGACGTGGAGCCCGGAATCCGGAACACCATGAGAATTTTGGATTCAAAGGTAGTGTCGAAGAGCGCCTCCATCGCGCTCGACGTCGATGCGGGCCTCCCGCGCGTACACGCAAATGGCGGTGAGCTCAACCAAGTCTGGATGAACCTCATCGATAATGCACTCGACGCAATTCCCGAGTCCGGGCGCATCCACATCAGTGCATGCAACGAACTGGACCGGGTCGTGGTTCGCGTGGTCGACAATGGACCTGGTATCCCCGCAGACGTATTGCAGCGGATCTTTGACCCGTTTTTCACGACCAAGCCGCCCGGACAAGGGACGGGCCTCGGGCTCGATATGACTCGCCGGCTCGTACGCCGGTACCACGGTGACATTTCCGTCGAATCCCAGCCGGGCTTGACAGAGTTCCGCGTCAGCCTCCTGGTGGAGAATGCTGCGCCCACTGGTGACCAGATCCCACGACCCTAAGGGTGTGAATGATGCGTATCAGAAAACACATCGTACCCGCCTCGGCCGCGTTGCTCGCGTTCGCCACAATGAGCCACCCGGCCCACGCTCAGACCGTCTTTCCAACAGGTACGACGATCTACAATCCCGCCGAGGCCCACAGTAGCTATATCCTGATATCAGACCACAATGCGCTTGGCAATCATCAGAGTGCACGGGTCCGGGCAGAAGGCGAAGGCGTGAGTCCCGGCGACATTCGCCTCATCGACATGAATGGCAATGTGGTACATACCTGGGAAGTGGTCCCCTATTTCAACAAGCGTAGCAGGCTGCTCCCCAGTGGAAACCTGGTTTACGTTGGCCCCGACAAGACGATCTATGAATACGATTGGGATGGCAACGTGGTGTGGACCCATGAGGGCATAGGGTCCGTCAACGATATGCGCATCTTGCCCAACAACAACAGACTGCTAATTGCCCACGAACCAATACCTGAAGAATTTCAACAACAGGTGAGAGATGTCGAGATAGCACCTTGGTGGGAACGCAGGTACAGAGGCAGTCAAGAGACACAATTGGGCGCCGACCTGTACGAAGTGAACCTGGATGGAGAAGTCGTGTGGGAGTGGCACGCGCATGACCATCTCGATCTGAACCTGTTCTCACCAGCTACTCCAGAGGGCGATTGGCTGCACGTCAACTCCGTGGCTCCTCTGCCGGAGAACAAATGGTACGACTCTGGTGATGAGCGGTTCAGACCAGGTAACATTTTGCTCAACGCGAGAAACATCAACACCGTGTACCTCATCGACAAAGAGACCAAGGAGATTGTCTGGGAAGCTACCCATAACTATAAGGGTGGCATGGCCCATAGCCACGAGCCGGAAATGATCGAGAAGGGATTTCCCGGGGCCGGCAATATCATCCTGTTCGACAACGGTCTCTTCACCAGGCACAGAACCCACACAGGCCAGTCCTTTATTGTCGAGCTGAATCCGATAACCAAGGAGATAGTCTGGATATACGAAACAGAGGGTTATGCGAACATCAAGTTCTTCAGTAAGACCATGGGAAGCCAGAAGCGACTTCCCAATGGCAATACTTACATAGCCGAGGACAACACCGGTAGGCTGTTTCAGGTTAAGCCGGATGGCGAGATAGTATGGGAATACGTCAACAGAGGGGGCACTACTCGTCCTTCTGTGGTTCCGTATGACTACACCCCGCAACTAAGGGCGATGCCTAGACCGGAAGAGCTTGCAGTGACGCCGCCAAACAATCTGGAGTGGCACATTACGCCCGATGTCCTCCGAGAGAGGGACGAGCCGTAGCGCCACAGATCTTCACAGATGGGTGCAGATGAACGCTGACAAACAATCGTAGAGCAATCGAGCTGATGAACGAGGCGTTCGCGATGTCGGAGTTCCCGGCCTGATAGGCCGGTCTTCCTACTCCTCTATTTCGCGGTGCGTGGACGACTGCCGCGTCCCTGAGGAGCCTTGCGGAGCAAGGCGTCTCGAAGGGCGCGGCGCTCACGCAGGGCTCGGCGGCCCAGTGGCAGGAAACGCATCCTACAAGGACGCTTTACTCCCGCGCAATCTGCGGCCACTTCTCCCTTCTCCCTTGAGCCTTCGGGTCCCACCCTCACGCTGCGTTAAAAACCCACCGGTTGGGACCTGAGATGGGAACCTAGCTTGCACTTCGGGGTTTATTTGATTACAATGTGAACGTTATTTAACTACATTGTGAATATTGGTGTCGGCGCGGAACATCGAAGCGAGACCTGTATATGAGCAGAAAACAGCAATTCCTCGGAGAGTTCGAGCAGATGGTGATGCTAGCGATCCTTCACCTCGAGGATGGGGCATACACCGTCCCCATAAGAGAGCAGATCATGGAGCGGACCGGTCGATCCGTTTCCAGGGGAGCGCTTTATACCACCCTGGAGCGTCTGGAGGAAAAGGGGGGGTTGGCATCCAACCTTGGCGACCCGACACCGGTGAGGGGAGGAAGACCCAAGAGGTTCTGGAAGGTGACCCGTCAGGGCCTAGCTCAGCTCCGACACAGTCGTGAAGCGATGCAGAACATGTCACGTGGCCTGGCCGCCGTACTGGGAAAGACGAAATGACCCGGTCTACAGCAGCGCCACCCAGGCTCGCCGAGAAGTTGATCCTCGCGGTCGTCCCGGAGGGCAAGCTTCGCCAGTCGATGCTCGGGGACCTGGCCGAGGAGTTCGCCGGTGTGGCGGCCGCTCGGTCGGGGGCCGTCGCATGGCTTTGGTACTGGCTACAGGTGATAGCCTTCCTGTTGTGGTACGCATTCCGTGGGCGATCGGGCACAACAGAGGCGAAGAGGAGTAGCGCCGCGAATCGACGGCGCATACTCCAGCGGACCGATCTCCGTTTGGCGGCCCGTCGCTTGAGAAAAAGCTGGGGCGTGACTCTGGTGTTGATTGGTACCGTCGCCGTCGCGGTGGCCACCAGCACCACTCTGGCCGAAGTGGCCCGCTCCATCCTCGTGGATCCAACGGGCTACCGGGATGCGGACGAACTCATGATGGTCACCTCCGTCTCCGGCGAAGTGCACAGGATGCTCTCCCCGCTGCCGGTCTACATGGACCTGAGGCGCGAGACGACCGTGTTCGAGGAACTCGGTGCGCTCTGGGGCTGGACCGCGGCGTACACCAACGAACAGGGCGTCGCCGAGCGGGTGAAGACCGCCAACGCATCCGTGTCACTGTTTCGAGTACTGGGTGTCACGCCTGCGATCGGGCGCCTGTTC
>JBDHDY010000394.1:0-3544 GCA_039591275.1 Gemmatimonadota bacterium
GCTCCCGTCGTGAACACGTCCCTGATCGTACCGGCGAAGAGGCTTCCCAGAAACCGTCCCAAGCCGAGCGCCACTATCGCGATCAGGCTTTGGGCTGATGCACGAATGTCCGCTGGAGCCACCTTGTCCACGTATATGAAGGCCGCAACGAAGAAGAAGACGTAGCAGAATCCGTGAAGGGCCAGCGATGCGATGACCAGCCAAGCGGGAGTTCCAATGGCGAAGATGATGTAGCGCACGGGCCATGCGATCACCCCGATGGCGAGCGTCTTGCGCATCCCGTACTTCTTCAGGAAGTAAGACAGGAGCCAAGCCATGACAAAGATCTCTGCCAGTTGCGCTACGGTCATCACGGCAGGGACGTTGGCGCTCGAAACCCCGATCTTTGCGGACTCGAGAAAAGGCGCCGTCAGGATGTAGTAGAACTCGAGTTCCGTCGCAACCACAAACGTGATGCCAACAAAGATGGCGAATTGCTTCGCCTGCAGCATTTTCACGGACTCGAGAAACGCCCACGGCTTGACGCCCTCCTTGGTAGGTGGGGTGTGTGGCAGCGTGAGCGACTGAATCCCCATGATGAGCGACATGATTCCGGCCAAGAACAGCGTGTCGCCCTGAACGACGGGTGCCACTGCGCTATCTCCCAGCCGGCGCCAACCGGTGAGGAGCCAGCCTGCGGCAATCCACCCCAAGGTGCCCCATACCCGGATGCCGCCGAATTCCTCCTCGGAATCCTTCAGGTTGATCATCGCAATGGAGTTCGTGAGAGCGAGCGTAGGGGCGTAGAGGAGGCAGTAGACGAGCATCAGCACAAACATGACGGTGAAGTCGGTCGTGCGAGATACGACGAGCAGCAACACTCCCCCGGTGGCCGCCAGGAAGCCGATGACCCTCTCTGAGGAGAAATAGCGGTCGGCGAGCTGACCGCCTATGAACGGGGATATGATGGTTGCCAGTGGCAGCAGCGCATAGATCCAGCCAACTTGTCCACCGCTGAAGCCGAGATCGTTGATGAGATATGACGAGAGCACGGGGGCCCACGCTCCCCAGATCGCGTACTGCAGGAACATCATGATCCCGAGACGAGTCTTCGCGCTCACGTCACCTCCCAAGTAACCGGTGGTGCTTGGTCAAATCGCGTGGACACGGCCGTGGTTGCGCTGCAAGGCTGAACATCCTTCGCGCGCTGAGGTTCGCGTTCACGATCTCGCCCCCCAAAGCGAATTCGCCGCTCACCAACGCGCGCTACAGGATGCCCAGCCCTGCAGCGCTGTCAACGCAAGCCCCAATTTGGCTATTGGAGTGCACCCGGCAACAGGCGAGGGTATGAGGGGCCGTTTCGGGCTCGACCCGCGACAGCCACTACTCAATCAGCGTCAATCGGTGCTTTTCCGTGTCATCTGCGACTTACACGATCCTCCGTCGAATCGGATCCCACTCCACCTTGCGGCCTTCCTGATAGGAGCGAGTCGCCATATGGCAGGTCATGGCTTCCTCAAAGCCGCGGTCGATATTGCAGCTCGTCTGGCCGCCATTCCGGATGACGTCCAACCATTCCTTTATAAGGAGGTGGTAGGCAGAAACCCGTCGACCGCCCCGGTACGTGAAGAGCAGCCCTCTGCTCGCGAAGTAGCTCTCCGTGGCCGATGTCACCGCATCGATGCCCTTGAAGCCAGGCCGGTAGGTGAACATGGGCCTGGAGGGATCGATGACCCCATTTTCGATCTTCTCCTCGTAGCGGGTGGAGGCGCCGTCGGCTGACACGGTCAGGCTCCCACTGACCTGCATCGAAGCGTCGTGGCCCATGAACGTCAAGCCACGGTTCTTGCTGTTGGCAAGTGTCGCGCTGTACACCACCGTGAGATCCCGCTCGGGATACTCGTACACGGCCTGGAATACATCGGGTACGTCACGTCCGTCCTTGAAGTAGTAGATGCCCCCTGATGCCACAGCCGATTTCGGTATGCCAACGTCCAAGATCTGATTGACGGCATCGTACTCGTGTGAGAGCAGGTCTCCCGAGAGTCCAGTGCCGTAATCGTACCAGCAGCGCCAGCGGAAGAATCGCTCTAAGCTGAACGGCACCTTGTTAGGTGCTGGCCCCTCGAACTGCGCCCAGTCGATGGTCTGCGGATTTCCCTGCTCGTGGATATCCCACACCCACGCACCCCACGGAGAGTTTCTGTTTGTGGTGGTTTCCACCAGCGTGATGGGTCCGAGGATGTTGGCAGCCATGATCTCCCGGGCTTTGATGTGGCTTTCCGACTGGCGGTTCTGGTGTCCCAGTTGGAAGACGATATCCGAGTTCTTGACCGCGCGATGCATGGCGTGGGCCTCGTCTTCGGTTCGCGTCATGCACTTCTCACAGTAGACGTGCACGCCCGCGCTTGCGGCGTCTATGGTCATCTGCGAGTGCCAATGATCGGGGGTCGCGATGATCACGGCGTCGACCTCGCCGCTCTCGAGCATATCGGTGTAGCGCCGATAGCGCGTAGCCGCCGGCAGGGCCTGGCCACCAGCCGGTCTCACGGCGGTTTGCGAAGCGGCGATCCCCCGCTCTGCCCGCACATCGAAGACATCGCACACGCCGGTGAGGGCGATGTTCAGGTCTTCCTGGTTCAGGTAGGTCTCGAGACGCTTGTTACGAGCATCCTCTCGAGCGGCCTGTCGTGCGTCTTCCACCCACTCAGGATTCGCGAAGCCGGCATACCGCACGAGGGCCTCGCCCTCCCCACCGTACCCGATGATCCCGACACGTATCCGCTCACCGGGCGGGTGCGAGATCGCATCCGGGATCACGGCAGGACCCCCTTCGCTCACGCCAAGCTCTGAGAGAATTTCCCGTTTCCTGAAATCGTCCGCAGCCTTCTTCTGCAAGAAGCTCACAACGAAGGCTCCGATGAACGGGACAGAGACCAGTGCCTTGAGGACGCTGCGGCGGCTTAGCCCGCCAGATTCGTCGGCGGGGCTCCCACCCGCGGTCTTACTGCCCGCGTCGCTGGTGGACATCGCATCCTCTGCTGCCGACGCGTCGCTGCTATCGTGTTTGCTTTCGTCACTCATCGTAGGCCCCCTGCCCCCTCAAGCGTGAGCCCGCTTCAGGGCTTTGTGCGTAGGGTTTGTCTTCCACGGTATCAACTTGTCCAGACCGAACAGCTTGCCCGTCGGAAAGGTGAACAACACCGCAAGGGCAACTAGCTCGATCAAGACTTTGTTCACGATCAGGTAACTGCCTTCCGCGGGTAACGTGTACTGATACCCGACAAAGGGCGGCGCTGCTATGTAGTACAGCAGCAGCAGCACCATGCCGGCAACCGTCGCGCTGCGAGTCAGGCAGCCGAGCATCAACCCCAAGCCTATGAACAAGAGTCCCCACGAATTGATAACGTCCACCACTGCCAGCATAGCGGGACTGGTTGCCAGGAAGAGGAAGAGACCCTGGAACCACCACTGGGACTCGGCCAGGTAACCTGCCGACGTCCAATAGGGGTTGAGTATCTTGGCGAGCCCTTCATAAAGGAAATGCCAGCCGATGAGAATCCTC
>JBDHDY010000395.1:0-3531 GCA_039591275.1 Gemmatimonadota bacterium
ACGATCCCGATGACGCCGCCGTTCTCTGCCAATGCGCGGAGCATGTCGTCAGTCATGTTGCGGCGGTGGGGGTTCAGTGCCCTGACGCCGGAGTGCGTGGCGATCACAGGATGCTCGGTGGTCTCCATCACGTCGAAGAAGGTATCGTCAGACACGTGGGAGATGTCGATCACCATGCCGATCCGGTTCATCTCCCGGACCACTTCCCTCCCCAGGTCGTTGAGTCCGCCCCAGCGAGGCTCATCAGCTCCAGCGTCTGCCCAGTCGTGGGTCACGTTGTGGGTGAGACTCATCGTTGACACACCCAGGCGGTGAAATTCTCTCAGATTCTCCAAGCTGTTCTCGATCGCGTGCCCCCCCTCTATGGAAAGGGGCATGGCGATCTTACCAGCGGCCACGATGCGCTCGATGTCGGCGCCCGTGCGGGCCAGCTCGACCCGGTCGGGATATTGGTCCATCGCATCCGTCATAGCCGCCAGTAGCTCGTGCGCCTGGCGTGCGGCGCGACCGGGGTGACCGTAGAGAAAATTCTGCACGAAAAGGGCGATGATCTGAACATCGACTCCTCCCTCCTCGAGCCGGGGTATGTCGGCGTGGCCAGAGGGGAGGCGCTGGCCGATGTCGAGACTTTCGTACAGCACCCGATAGGAGAGATCGTTGTGGCTGTCCCACACGAGCGCCTCGCGGTGAAGAGCGTCCAGGTGCGCATCGCTCATGGTGCAGCTTGCGAGCAGGCTCGGCGTGAGGCAGCAGAGCGTGATAACATACGACCATTTATCCATCAAGTCCTCCGCTCCTATTCTCGACAGGTCATCAGCGTGCTGGCCATGTTTGTTCACACGAAAGACACTCGTTGTTGGCTGCTGTCAAGGCGTCGGGGCGCTCGCCTATCTCGAAGTGGACGGAAGAATGAACGGTGTGTCCCCGGCCTGCACCTCCTGAACACTACCGTCATCGAAAACGACCCGCAGGAGACGCGGCTCCCCCGCCTCGTTATGCAGTTCCCACCCTTGGGCGGAGCGGCTCACGCCTACCTGGTCGATGCCGAATGCCTGGCCACGTGCGCGATCGATGTAGACGTGACCATAGTGGTCCAGAATGCGCATCGCTGCCTCCGCGGCGGCGCCGTTGCCCCAATCGTATATCGTGAAAACGCCCATTCCCTCACCCTCCGGGCTGGCGTGGCCGCCATGGGCGTAATTTTCCATGGTGAAGCCGTAATCCTCCTGCCCGAACCACGGATAGACCTTCTCCCACATTTTCTTGACGGCGGGATTCTCGGGGCTGTACATCATGACAAATCCCGACTTGAGCGCGGCGACACCGCGCTCGAAGTAGCTTGACTTGCCTGTATCTCGGTAATAGTCGAGGAAGAGCTCGGCGAAAAGGGTTTCACGCGAGTCGTTCCACTCACCATCGGCGTTCATCACGCCGAACCCACCCAGAGCGGGAACGTGGATGAACGGCGGCTGCCACACCTGCTGGAACATGGCAAGTTCGTCCAGCGTGCGCTGCCCCCACTGGAGATACCGCTCATCTCCCGTGGCGTGATAGGTCGCAAGCAGCGCTTCCGCAGTCCAGAACGGAGAAAAGCTGTTCTGCTTATACATCGCGTTGCGCTCGATCTTCTTGCCCAGGTACTCATCCCTCCCCCAGTGACAACAGGACCAGTACGTCTCGAAGTCCTCCCAGCGCCCCTGAGAGACGATCTCCGCCAGAACGGCGTCCATCGCACGGACGGCCGCGGTGCGGTATCGTGCCTCCTCGGTCACATCTGCTAGCTTGAGCAGGAACGTCACGCTCATGCTGCTTTCAGGCGTGCGGTTCATGACTGGGCCGCGCTCGTGAGTCTCCGGGTGCAGCCAGCCAGGAAAGAATCCTTCGCTATCCTGAAGTCTAAGCAGCCGCCTGCCGTACTCGAGAGCGTACTCTAGGAGGCGCTGATCCTGTTCCAGTTCCTCGTACCAGCGCAACATGAGGAGAGCGGTCCAGCTCGCATCGAGGATGTGATACCAGTCGGAGGAAATACCGCGATCGTGGGGGCTGCGGTTGGAGTTACTCCAGAAATAATGCTCCCATCCACGAGGCCGTGGGTACGTTTCGCGGCCGATGTGCACCGCCGTGTTCTCCGTGCGGATGACGGACGGGAAGATACCGTTCTCCATGGGTGCTGCTAGGGCCAACTCCTTTGTGAGACGCGCCTTGCGGAGAAGCTCCTCATCGCCGACAAGACGGGCATAACGATAGA
Source organism: Gemmatimonadota bacterium (assembly GCA_039591275.1). Taxonomy (GTDB): domain Bacteria; phylum Gemmatimonadota; class Gemmatimonadetes; order Gemmatimonadales; family GWC2-71-9; genus JBDHDY01. The sequence continues at coordinate 2,249 of JBDHDY010000395.1, forward strand.
GGCCCGAGGCGCTGCGCAATGAGGAAAACCACGCCTGATTCCAGATGGAGAGGAACTCTCGCTGATACCACTCGCCGGGGTAATTGGGTGACTGCGAGACGTTGACGATGAATTGCGGAGCGCCGACCCGAACACCTGCGAGGTCGAACTCCTGCCACACGAAGTTGCCCCAACCCTCGAACGCCCAGTTGTAAGTGTGGCGCACGTAGTTCTCCAGGGGTGCGGCAATAGGTTCACCCATTTCGTAGAGCGGCCGCCCCCAGCGATCCCAGTGAAGGGCGGCGACTTTCGACCAGGGGTCTCTCACCTCGCGGCGGTCGTTGTACGCGGTCACGAAGAAGCTGAGTTCCACCGTTCCCGGCGCGAATGTCATCCCCAGTGCCTTTTTGAAAAGAACGTGCTCCGGGATTTCAGTCTCTACCATGCCCAGCCACATGTTTCCCTGGACCGCGTCATAATCCATGAACCAGGGATTTCCCGGCCGCTGTCCCACGACGTCTAGGTCCGGTGCGATGACGAGTGTCAGCGTATCACGCTGAACGATGAGGGCGGGAGCGCGGAAGACGTGCTGCCCAACGACAAAGCCTTCACTGGGAGCGAGATGGGGGGCCCACCAGAAATCGGGCTCGATCGAGAGATCAAATTGGATCGAGAGTTCGTCCTGGGCGATCTCCCGGGAGACCTGCCACCACATACGCACGCGTTGCCAGCCACCATCCTCTTCACTGACTTCGATGTGCGGACGGCCTGATCCCGTCAATAGGGGCGGTGAGAATCGCACGACGTCCTCGCCGTTCAGGACCACTTGATACGCAAAATCCGTCGCGACGATCGTCATTGAGTCAGGAGGGCTGGAGAAGCTGGTGGGACGATCGGTGCCGATCTGACATCCGCCAAGGGTGATGGCCATCCAGATCGCTAGCGGTATCGAAGACAAGTGCCTCACTGCGGCCCTCCGGTCAGGGTCCATAGATGCACAAGGAGACTCGCCAAAGGGAGCTGAGTCACTCCTGCTCCGGGTACATGTCTTCCCACCACTCCGGCTGATCCTTCAACCATTTGTCGAACCACGCCACAATGCTGCGCGACCAGTCGATCCGTTTGGCGTGGTCCACGATCCAGTGGTTCTGTCCCGCAACCTGCAGATACTCGACGTCTTTGCCCAGTATCTTGAGCGCGATGTAGAACTGATCGCTCTCTCCCACGGGGACGTTGGTGTCGTCCGCGCCGTGGGTAAGCAGGATCGGCACCTGGTGCTGGTCGGCTCGGAACAAAGGGCTTTG
>JBDHDY010000396.1:0-4223 GCA_039591275.1 Gemmatimonadota bacterium
GAGCTACCCCTCCCCACACATCAATCGAACACTTTGTTCGAGAACACCACAAGAAACTCAACTATTCAATCTGCGCCTATCTGCGCAAATCTGTGGCTAAATAATGAAACGCTTATTCTTGTTTGGGGTTTTCCCGCTCTTCCAGGGTCTTGGGCCAGTCACCCTTGAGCAGTTCGCGACAGGCCTTGGTCTGCGAGTTGTTGACCGACCTGGGTAGAATGGCAGGCTCAGAAGAGTTTTAGCCGCAGCTTAACGCAGATTGACGCGAGAGTACCCTTCCCCACCCCGCAAGTACGGGAACTGGATGCGGTGACGGCCACCCCAAAAACACAACTCACCAACCTGTGTCCATCTGCGCAAATCTGTGGCTAAATAATGAAACGCTTATTCTTGTTTGGGGCTTTCCCACTCTTCCAGGGTCTTGGGCCAGTCACCCTTGAGTAGCCGGGAGAGTGCTCGATCCGCCAGCAGTCTTCCCCCGGTCTGGCATTTCGCGCAGTAGTTCACCTCGTTTTCCGAACTTGCCGTGCACGGCCATGCCGTCTCGAAACGCCGTGACCTTCTCCGGAAAGCCGTCGCCCACCTCGTCCCGCAGTCGTTCGATCCACATGCGGAGTACGCTTTGAGTCTTCGCGTGTAGTGTCGTGATGTCATCGTCACTCAGCTTCTGGGTCAGCTTGAGTGGCGAGAGGCGGGCGGCATGGAGAATTTCGTCGGAGTAGGCGTTTCCGATTCCGCTGAAAAGTCGCGGATCCGTGAGTGCGCGCTTGAGTGTGTGGTTCTCGAGAGTGAGTGCCGTGCGAAATTCGGCAAGGCTTGCTCCCAGAACATCGATGCCTCCCGGGTCGTGTGCTTTGAGAACGTCTTCACCCCGTACGACGTAGAGTGAAGCCCGTTTCTTCGTACCGGCCTCTGTGAGGAGCATGGTCCCGCCCGTGAAATCGAAGGCGGCTAGCCCTAGTTTCTTAGGTATCGTCTTTCCCTGTTCACGCCAGCGAAGGCGGCCAGCGATCATCAAGTGCAGTACTAGAAACAGGTCGTCATCCAGACCTAAGACGATCCGCTTGCCAAGACGGCCGAGCGAGCGAACGACCCTGCCTTCCACGTCGCCGATCGGTGGATCGACGGAGCGAAGCACGAATGGGCTGGCCACCCGCACCCGCTCGAGTGTCGCGCCGAGAACGCGCGGCTCTAAGCACTCGATGTACGTGACGACATCTGGTAGCTCTGGCATTTCAGCCCGCCGCTTTGTCGAAGTAGGTCCCCACGGCCAGGAACCGGCTATTCTATTATATGCAGCGTCACTGGGCGTCAGTCTAGCATGTCTCTCGGTTCGGCGTAGTATTGGCATGTTCACGGTGGCTGCCTTGCCGAACCCGCGGTTGAGTTGCTCTGGAGGACTCGCGAATGTTCATCGGACACTATGCGGTGGCTCTGGCTGCCAAGAAGGTGGCTCCGCGGTTGTCTCTGGGAACCCTGTTCCTATCCGTCCAGCTTCCCGATTTGCTGTGGCCCTTCTTTCTGTTATTTGGGCTAGAGCACGTGCGTATCGATCCGGGCAACACGGCGTTTACTCCATTCGACTTCTACGACTACCCCTGGAGCCACTCCCTCGTGGGCGTCTTGGTGCTGGGACTTTTGGCGGGGGTAGCCTATTTCGCTTTGCGTCGCTCACTCGCCGGCGCCGCAGTCGTGGGAGCGGGGGTCGTGTCCCACTGGGTGCTGGACGCCATTACCCATCGCCCGGACCTACCCTTGTATCCTGGCGGGGCCGCCCGCGTTGGTCTTGGCCTATGGAACTCCCTGCTGGGCACGGTCGTGGTGGAGCTCGGGGTTTTCGTGCTGGCAGTGGTGCTGTACGCCCGTTTGACCGCAGCTCGGGACAAGGTTGGGAATCTTGGTTTTCTTCTGCTGGTCTTCGTGTTGGGTCTGATCTGGGTCGGCAACTTCACGGGACCGCCGCCGCCGAGCCAGACTGCCGTAGCGTTGGCAACACTTGGGCTTTGGCTGTTCGTGGCGTGGGGGTACTGGGTAGACAGTCACCGGCAGGCCAAGTCTTCCGCTGCGGGGGGTGGGCTGGCGGAATAGGCGGTGAGACCCACGTCGAACTGGTGGCAGGATCCCGCGGCTCAGGACGTATTGACTCAGATTCTCCAGGAGATCAACGCGGCACGGGCGTCGCGTGAGGGCGCCGTGCGGGAAAAGCACCTGGAGGCCGTGCGCAAAATCTTCGCCGCGCTGACCGATATTAACTCGGCAGAGCTCGTGGAGTGCGGCGAGAAAGAGTTCTCGCAGCGTCTTCTCGACAGACCGGAGACCCGTTTGGCCGTTTACGGCTCTTTGGCTCCGGGGGAGAAGAACCATTGGGTGGTGGAGGATCTTCACGGAAGCTGGGAAGCCGGGTTCGTGCAAGGTACGCTGGAGAACGTCGGCTGGGGCGGTGCCATGGGCTACCCAGGCATGACCTGGGTCCCGGGCGGCGAGCGGTTTCCAGTTAAGCTCTTTATTTCCAGCCACTTACCGGATCATTGGGATCGGCTGGACGAGTTCGAGGGGCAAGACTATCGCAGGATTCTAGTACCGGTGTACGACCTGGCCGGAGGGGTGACGGTGGCCAACATCTACGAGGTCCGGGCCACGTCCCACCTGTAGTTGGACGGTCCTTGAGGTGAAGACTGCACGCTCAAACGATCGGTACGATAAACCCCACGGAGAAGACAAGGTTCTGGTTCTTAATATCTGCATTGATATCGGAGGACCTGCTCAGGTTCACGAGCCCGCGATTGTACGACACATCGAGGAGGAGGCCTCCAAGACCACCGCCGATCTTCACGCCGCCGCCGAGTGACATGCCGAAATCAACCTGTTTGCCCACGTCGAGTCCGCACTCACCAGTAGCAGGCATAGCCTCAGTACCGATGGGAGTGCAGGTCATGCGCAGGGCGAGCAGAGGGCCAGCGAACAGCCGCGGCGTCAGAATGGGGTTGTCCCCAACGGCTAGGCTGAACACGGCAACGAGGGGAATGTCGAAGTACAGAGTGTTCACGCCCGGCGTCAGCTCGGATGCTTCTTGATTCGTCAGACGGAATCCCCGTCCTGTGACATGTCCTTCGAGCTGCACTGTCAATGACCGAGAGAACGCCAATCCGATGAACCCGCCGACATCGAACGACTTCCGCCTGTCCGTGTTCACGGCACTTCCGTCCAGCGCGACACGGCTTTCGGCAATGCTCATACCACCTTCGAGTCCCATCGTCATGACCTGAGCTGCCGCGGCCCCGGGGCCGAGACCGGCCGCCAGTAACGAGCACAGCACCAGCTGCGAGAACCTCATTGAACCTCCCTTGCGTATCCAGATCACTTCGCACTGCCAGTTCGGCCGGGGATGCCCGGCTGGTGTGGCCGCGCCACTACCCTTGGCCCCGGCCAATCTCGATACTCCTTCATCCGAAGGACATTGGACGTGGTCCAAGGAATTGCGTGCGTAACGAATGAATCTTCTCTCACCTCTCAAGCTGGATCAATGGGTACCGCGGCGTCAATATCCATCGTTTGACCACCGTTGCAGGTTTGCCTATACTGCCGAAATGCTCTGTGCTTTGGGCGGGTTACCCAGCGAGGGCCGCACCGGGAGGAAGGATCTGTCATGACACCTAAACTCACACCCCTGGTTCTAAACGCGACCCTGCTTTTCGTGTCAGCGTGCGGTGGAGGCTCGGCGATGCCGCTCGATGATGCGTTTCCCGATCGGTCTGAGTTTGCTGTAGAGGTGGAAAACAACCACTTTGCGGATGCACAGGTGTACGTCGTATTTCAAGGGGGGTCACGCCGGCGCGTGGGAACGGTAACGGGAAAGACCTCCAAGTCATTCACCTTGCGCCATAAGGAGCCAGAGTGCGACGGCTCGCCCAGGCGACGCATTCCTGCTTCGGACGCAGGAGCGACAACCGCTGATACTTATCCGGCGCTAGCGGCTCGAGGGCCACCGTCACTATCCAGCCGCTGGGCCCGTCACTTCTGGCAGTAAATCCTTGAACGCGGCGCCGTAGATGTCCCAGATGGTTACAAACAGCGCGGCTACGATGGGTCCGAGAATGAAGCCGACCGCTCCAAAGAGGAGAATGCCACCCAAGGTGCTGACCAGGATGAGGAGGTCGGACATTTTTACGTCTCTCCCGACCAAACGTGGCCGGAGAACATTGTCCACGGTCCCCACCACCACG
>JBDHDY010000397.1:0-3529 GCA_039591275.1 Gemmatimonadota bacterium
GTATTCTATACGACAGTGGGTGAGAATCCCGAACGCATTCTCCTGTCACGAATCGATCTCGCTCCCGATTGGATGGGCTGGACGGAAACCGATCCAGTCATCGTGCTCGAGCCAGCCGTCGAATGGGAAGGCAGCGCACTTCCCCAGGAAGCGTCGGTCCGCGGGGCGGCGCTCGAGCCGGTGCGTCAACTGCGGGACCCGGCCCTGTTCGAAGAAAATGACCGTAGCTATCTGCTGTATTCCGTTGCGGGAGAGCAAGGTATCGCAATCGCGCGAATACACTGGCGATGACGCACGAATCCAAGGGTGCACATTACGTCCTCGTGTTCTATCCGACTGTAGATCGCCGAGCGATCGACGACATCAGGCGTAAGTATGACCCGACGGTCGATCTCATCGCTCCGCACGTCACCGTACTATTCCCCGTGCCGCTGCGTGTTGGCGAGGATCAACTCGTCGCCCATATCGAGGCCGTCCTCAAAGGCTGTGCGCCGTTTGAGGTTCGGTTCGGCGGTCTGCAGAAGTCACCCGACCATTGGCTCCTGCTAACGCTCGGGGAGGGAGAGAACACAGTCAGGGAGCTTTACCGCTCGTTATATACCGGCATCCTGGCCGAATTCCGCAGGGACGATATCGAGTTCGTGCCGCATCTTGGCCTCGGCCTATTCCTCAAGCAAGGGGCGCGGTACAATTCCCGGGACCCTCAAGTGTCCGACCTTGCCACCGAGAAGTACGAGACCGCGTTACACGAGGCAAAGAAATTGCCGGTCGATCCCGGCAGCAGAATCGAGACGTTGCACTTGATCGAGCTCCCGCCGGCCGTCACGCAATGGCTCAGCGGGGCGAGACTCGACTTCCCACACAGTGAGACGCTCACGGAGGTCCGACAGTTCCACCTTGGTATCAGCACGGAGTAAACAGAAGCATAAGGCCAAGGCAGCTGGCAGCTCTCGCTCGCGGGCAACTCACCGGGATAGGAGGGTGGTGGCGATTTGACCAGTAGGCATTTCACTGCGATGAGACATGCGTAAAGAGTACGGCAAAGAGCTTCGCACCTTGTTCCCCAAGCGGTTACGCGAGGTGGCTCCCGAGTTCGAGCCAGCTCGTGTGTCCTCCACCTATCTCTTCGCCGGCGAGCGGGCCTTTCGCTGGGTACCGTTTGAGCCCGTGCACTGCTGGATCATTCTGAGTCCCAGTGCGAAGGGCCATCAGGCGTTCACGGTGGAGGTCGGCTGGTCCGTGTACGCTCGGTTTCCCGAGCTGGGCATGCGGCCTACGCCGCTGCCGTCGTTGGACGCTGCAACGGCCTATCCCCGGGAAGAGTGTGTCGTGCGCGTGAAGGAACTCCGGACGGACACAGACCAATTCTGGCACTTGCCCGATCCGGCCGTTGAGAATCCAGGCGATATGCAGGCGCTCATACGAAGCCTGGAGCCGCTACCGGCGGATGACGCACGCGCAGCAGTGGCGCCCCTCGTAGAGGAGGCAATCTCGGCAACCGTGGAGCACGGGTTGCCGTATCTCAAGAGGTTCGTCGAGTGGTACTCGTCTCACGGTGCCGGCCCGGGTGAGTGAGATTCACGCCGTTACCGGGGCGTTCGGGTATTCCGGGCGCTACATTGCGCGGCACCTCTTGGACGCCGGCCATCAAGTCATCACCCTCACAAACGCCCCGGCCGACCCCGACCCGTTCGGCGGCCAGGTCAGAGCCTTTCCATTCAGTTTTGACAGGCCGGACGAACTTGCTGCGTCGTTGCGCGGTGTGAGCGTCCTCTACAACACTTACTGGGTTCGCTTCAACCATCGATCATTCACTCATCAACAGGCGGTGGCAAACACTAAGACGTTGTTCACCGCCGCTCGCGATGCCGGGGTGCGCCGCATCGTGCACGTGAGCATCACGAATCCTTCGGACACCTCACGGCTCGAATACTTCCGCGGCAAGGCGGAGCTCGAACGCGCCCTCGAGACATCCGGTCTCTCCTACGCCATTCTGCGGCCCACCGTGCTGTTCGGTAAAGAAGACATTCTCATCAACAACATCGCCTGGGTACTGCGGCGGTTCCCGGTATTCGGGGTATTCGGCGACGGCCGCTATCGACTGCAACCGATCTACGTTGACGACCTGGCCGCATTGGCCGTTAGGTGCGGGAAGGAATCCGAAGACGTCACGATCGATGCCATTGGTCCCGAGACATTTACCTACCGTGAGCTCGTAACGACGATAGGCCAGATCATCGGGCGGGTCCGCCCGGTGGTATCCGTGCCGCCGTGGCTGGCATATTATGCGGGTCTCGCCATGGGCAAGTTCCTTGGTGACGTCGTGATCACGCGTGACGAGATTCGGGGGTTGATGGACGGCCTACTGTATGTTGATGCGCCGCCCGCGGGGACGACCGCTCTCACGAGCTGGGCAGCTGAGAACCGAGACACCCTCGGGGTTCGCTACGCCAGCGAGCTTGCGCGGCGGCGACCGACCCGAGCGGTTTAGCACCCATTTCCATTCGGCTGTCGTGTAGTCATGAAGGTCGCTTAACGAGGAGCATGGCGGTGGTTGAGCACCGCGCGCGACATCGACTGGAATCCCCGGGGGGGTATAGTGGAAATCCTCGAGCTTCGGCAAATCGTTTCAGCGCTTATCGGCGCAGCGTTAGCGCTGCTCGGACAATCTCTGACGCGCCGGGGCCTCAAGGCCCGCACCGCCAGGCGGCTATGTGTGGCGTTCTGGGAGGAGTTGAGCGCGACACAGTTTTACGCGCTTGATGCCAATCCGAGTTTTGGCGGCTTCTCCAGTCAGACCTTCGACAGCCTCTTTCGCGAGCTCGCAGTCACGCTTCCCGATCTGCTCGCGCGTGACCTCATGCGCTATCACTGGCGGATGAAATATCTGGAAGACATGAGACAGCGCCAGCGCTGGAGCGTCAGCCGTGAGTTTTGGCTGGAAGCCAAAGAACTGCACCAGCGACTTTGCCAGCGCCTCGAACTCTATTCGCAGCGAAGCCTTCCGGCCGTTTTTCTTCGGAACAGTGAGACCTCTCCAAGCAGGCTGTTACAACCATGAGAGACGACGCTGCACGGAACACTATGTGAACTTTAAAGTAAAGAGAGCTGTACAATGATCACCCGGATCTGGCACGGCTGGACAACGCCGGAAAACGCCAACACATACGAGAAACTGTTACGCACTGAAATTCTCCCGGACATTGCCGGCAAGCAGATACCGGGTTACCGTGGAGCCCATCTCCTCCGCCGGGAACTGGCGAGCGAGATCGAGTTCATTACGCTGCTTTGGTTCGAATCCCTCGACGCCGTGCGCGCCTTCGTCGGCGAGGATTACGAAGTGGCGTATGTGCCGCCAAAAGCCCAGGAGGTGCTGGCGCGTTTCGATGCGCGCTCTCAGCATTATGAAGCGGTTCTCACGCCGGACGAGACGCAGTAGCGGTGCCGTGAGCAGGCGTCGTGAATGAGGGCGGCGCGATGTGCGAGTCCATGTGACGGAGTGACTCATGTGCAGAAACATCAAGACGTT
>JBDHDY010000398.1:0-3825 GCA_039591275.1 Gemmatimonadota bacterium
CGTTGAGCTCCTCCGCTACGTTCGTGAGGGTGCCCCGGCAAGGGCATTCGAAGTGCGAGAGCTGAAGCGCTATATCGATGCGCGGGGTAGCTGGTGGCTTGGGATGCGGCGCCTTCGCAAGGCCGAGGGCCGGTGGCCCCCCCTTCAGCCGATGTTGGGTCCCCTTGCGCCCCGCGGCTTCGAGTTTCGGTACTTCGACCGCCTGGGACGGGCGACGCGGGTTCCAGATTCCGTGTCGAGTATCCGTGTCGTGGTGGTGGCAGCTCCCACCAATAAGGTGGGCTCGACGCCTGCCAGGGCCGCGAGGATGACGAGGCGCTTGGAGTTTCGCATCGTGCTGAGGAACAACCCTCGTCCGTAGGTCCTGCGTTCGCCGTGATCGCCAAAGGCCCCCTCCCGTTGGATGGACTAGGCAGTCAAAGCTGGGCTGTCGGTCAGCGGGAAGCACTCTTTTCCCGCCGGGGAGTGGCTCTCGCCGTTGCGGTGGTTTCCCTGTTCGCCGGTGGATTCCTGATCGCGGCGGTCTTCTTTCTGGCATTCACCGAGGTCCGCATGGGCCGCGGGGCCGTTGAGATGGTCGAGGCGCTCGCCAATGCCGAGAGTGCCGTGCAGCAGCGCCTAGCCACCTGGGACCGCCAAGCCCTGAATACTCTGCCGGTTGGTCGTCCGGTGGTGGGTTCGCGCACAGGGCCGGCCGGTTCTCCAGCAGCGACCTCTACCGTCCAAAGGCTCGGGAGGCAGGTGTTCTTGATCACGGGGGCCGCGGCGGGGCAAAGCGGCGGGGCGTACCACCGGGTCGGGCTGCTGGTTAGTCTCGTTCCGCCAGAGCTTCCCCACACCCCTCCGCTTCCGGCCTCTGAGGGTCCCGCCTTGCCACGAACGGTGCTGGACTGGCCCACACGCCTGGTTCCCGATGCGGAGACCTGTGCCGTGCCGAATGGGGCGCGGGCAGAGCGGGAACGGCCCGCTGGAGAGGCTGATCGACCCGAAGTCTGGAACCCGGACTTCTCCCGCTGGGAGGCGATTGCGACCAAGCCTCTGGCGCCGGGCCGATATGTGAACCTCTCCCCCTCGACCGCCGGAAACGCGTGCCGGGCCTCCGACCCCCGTAATTGGGGGGCTCCCTTGGACGAGCGCTCGCCCTGTGCCGATTACCTGCCGGTGATTTATGCCTCCGGGGACCTGGAAATCGCCGGGGGCGCCGGACAGGGAGTTTTGCTAGTAGTGGGGAACCTCACAGTACGGGGCGGCCTCAGCTTCTATGGTGTAGTGATCGTGGGCGGCAGCCTGCGGGCCTCGGGGCGTGGCGGACGGTTCCTGGGGGCGGTTTGGGCTGGAGACGTGGATCGGAAGTCAGCTGGGAAAGTCACGGTGGTCCGCTCGATTTGTGCCCAAGAGCGGGCTCTGCTAGCGGCAGCCCTGCCGGTGCCCCTCCGGGAGCGGAGCTGGATTGGGGTGGGACGGTGACCTAAGTCACTGCCCAAAATGGACTTGTTGTGGGTAGGTTAAAGTAGCTTGGAGCTTGACAAAAAAAGGGGTGCACCATACTGTAGGGTTCCCTTCACCCCACTTATCTCCTTAAGGCACGGGCAGATATGGCACTCTTGGGGCTTGGATCGCGAAAGAAGACGGTCGGACTGGACATTGGCAGCGGACTCATCAAGCTCGTGGTGATCGATCACGGGAGGGGTGAGCCTGAGCTAACCCATGCGGCCATCACGCCGGTCCTTTCCGACGCAATCGTCGAAGGTGAGGTGATGGACCATGGGGTTGTGGCCGATGCCATCCGTGGTCTGTTCGCTTCGGCGGGCGTCAAGCAAAAACGTGTAGTGGTAGCGGTCGGCGGACGCGACGTCATCATCAAGAAGATCCAGGTAGACCGAATGAAGGAGAGCGATGCCGCTGAGGTTGTCCGGTGGGAGGCGCAGCAGCACGTGCCCTTCGACATCGAAGGCGTGGAGCTGGATTTCCAGATCCTCGATCCTGACTCGAGCGGGTTGCAGATGGACGTGCTCCTGGTAGCTGCCAAGCGTGAGCTTGTGGAAACGAAGGTGACGTTGCTGGCGGATGCGGGTCTTCAGACCGAGATCGTGGATGTGGACGCGTTTGCACTGCACAACGCCTTCGAGCTCAACTATCCGGAGGCGATGGAAGGTGTGGTGTCCATGATCAATATCGGGCACGAGGTGACCAACGTGAACATCCTTCACGGTGGCATCCCACTCCTCACTCGTGACCTGAGCGTGGGTACGCGCAAGTTCCGGGAGGATCTGCAGCGAGAGAGGGGGTTCTCGTCCGAAGACGCGGAAAACCTGATTATGGGGATTGAGCAGGGAGCCGATCTCGAGTCGTACGTACAGGCTCGCGGAGAAGAGATTGCGGTCGGTGTTGAGCGTGCGGCGGCGTTTCTCCAGTCGGCATCCCGGGATGCACCGGCCATCGAGCGGGTCTATGCATCCGGTGGTGGGGCTCGTATTCCCGGCCTTGCTGAGGTTCTCAATCAGCGGCTCGGAATGCCAGTCGAGATTGCGAACCCCCTACAACGACTTCGAGTCAGGAAGGGAGTGTTCGACGCCTTTGACGTTGACGAGGTCGCGCCCTTGCTGATGTTGGCAATCGGTCTGGCCATGCGGAACTGAACCATGATCGAGATCAATCTATTTCCAAGCGCGAAGAAGAAAGCCGGGGCCGGCCTATCATTGCCGGACTTCGGCGCCATGTTCACCGGCTTCAAGGATCCCCTCCTGCTGGCCACCATCGGAGCGTGGATAGTGGTCGCGGGGGTGTGTGCTGCCGTGTGGTCGTTTGAGACGGCCAGGCTGGCGCAGTTGGAGCCGCAGGTGGTGCAGGTCAGAACGGAGGCACGCCAGTTCCGAACGCTGCTTGCGCAGAAACGGAAACTGGAGACGCTGCGAGACTCGCTGGGCACAGAGCTTGAGCTGATTCGAGAAATCGACCGGGGTCGTTACGTGTGGCCACACATCATGGAAGAAGTGACTAAGGCGCTTCCGGATTTCACTTGGCTCGTCGTGCTCGATGCGGTGCGGACCCCAAACCAGGGTGCCGACGATCCGGACCAGTCGGTGCGCTTCAGTCTCGACGGGCGTACGTCAGACATTCAGGCGTTCACACGCTTCCAGCGTCAGCTTGCCAATTCGCCTTGGCTGACCAACATCGTGTTCGGCCAAACGCAGCAGGTGATCGAAGAGGAACGCACGGTGCGGGCTTTCCGTATTGAGGCGACGTTCAACGAGGCGGATTCGGCGTTCATTCGAACCACGACTATCGCCCAGCCGGGCCAGTGAGGTAGCGGAGATGGCGGTCTCAGGAAAGGAACGAAAACAGATCCTCGCGCTGCTGATCGTCGTGGCGGTGGCCGCTGCATATCTCTTCTGGACGGAGTGGCGGGCGTCCATGGTTGCACGAGCTGATGCCTGGCGTTCCGAGATCGATTCCCTGAGGGCCCAAGTGGATTCTGCACGCCAGGACCTTCGCGAGGGAACGGTCGAGCAACTCCGGCGGCGTGAGGTTCCAAACCTCATCGACGACATTTCGACGCGCGCCCAACTGCGTGCCGTGGAGATCACGGAGATATCGCCACTTTCCCGCGACTTCGTGGCGCCCTTCGAGGTCTACCGCTATCGGCTCTCAGTGATCGGTTCGTACGACGCGTTGGGTGAGTTTCTCTCGGATATCGCGTCTCTGCCCCGGATCATGGTACCCTATGATTTGGCGTTACAGATCGCGCCGGCGACGGTCGCAGAGTCTAGCGACGAGGGGGAGACTGTCCTGTCGGCGAGCTTCCAGCTCAGAACGTACGTCAAA
>JBDHDY010000399.1:0-3754 GCA_039591275.1 Gemmatimonadota bacterium
TTCTTCATTCTTCAGGCAACAGAGTCTTCATCCGAAGCGGATTAGTCTTCATTAGTGCCCTTCCGACGACTTCGGGACCCTTGTGTTCCGGCCATCGGCAAGCCGATGAGTGCCCGGAGGGTCCTCGAAGGCAAACCGGGGTGACGGGAGTGCTTGATGCGTGAGCTGCGTATCCACGGACGCGGGGGACAGGGAGCGGTCATCGCCTCGAAGCTGCTGGCTGTTGCCCTGTTCCGTGAGGAGCAGTGGGTCCAGTCGTTCCCTGCATTCGGAGTCGAGCGCCGGGGGGCGCCGGTTACCGCATTTCTCCGGGTGTCTGATGCTCCCATTTTGCTGCGCTGTGAAGTGGCCCACCCCGACGATCTCATCGTTCTCGACCGGGACTGAAGCCCGGCGGGAGTATCTTGATCAACTCCGACCGCCCACCCGATAGCTACGCAGAGCTTGCCGAGCATTTTCGCGTTGCCACCGTGAACGCCAGCGCCATCGCCACTCGCCATGGTATCGGCTCGAAGACCCAACCGATAGTGAACACCGCCATCCTTGGAGCCTTTGCCGCGGATTCCGGGCTGGTGGGCATCGACTCGGTTTGTGCGGCCATCCGCGAGGAGGTTCCGACAAAGGCTGATGCCAACGTCTTAGCAGCACAGGAGGCGGCAGAGGAGGTTCGCAGCACCGTGCTGGAGATGCACCATGGCTGACCGCGCTTCACCAAAGGGTCAGGGCCAGACAGTTCCGCCGATCGCCGTTAGCAACACGTCAACGCTCGTCAACAAGACGGGATCGTGGAAGTACATCCGGCCTCTCTATCAAGACAGGGTGGCACCTTGCAACGCCGGATGCCCGGTCGGCATCGACATCGAGGGATACATGAACCTCCTGCGGGAGGGGCGCGTCCACGAGGCCGTGGAGCTGCTGATACGGGAAAACCCCATGCCCTCCGTGACCGGCCGCGTTTGTCATCACCCGTGCGAAACCCACTGCAACCGACGCCTCTTCGACGAGCCCGTGTCCATTCATGCGGTCGAGCGTCTCTTGGGCGACCTTTTTCTCGATGGCGAGCTGGATATCCCGCGCCCGGCGCGCAAGCGGAAACGCAAGATCGGCATAGTCGGATCCGGGCCCGCCGGTCTCGCGTGCGCCTACCACCTGGCCCGGCTCGGATACCCCGTGACGGTGTTCGAGGCGGCAGCGGAGCCCGGAGGCATGTTGCGTTTGGGTATACCCGAGTATCGCCTACCCAGACCTGTGTTGAGCCGAGAGATCGATCGTATTCGGGCATATGGCGTGGAGATCCAATGTGGCATGCGTGTGGGTACGGATCTCCCGTGGAAGAAGCTCGCGGATTACGACGCCGTGTTCGTGGCGTCGGGCGCGCACCGCGGCCGCGGGCTCGGCGTCGAAGGAGAAAAGCTGCATGGTATACGTGCAGGATTGGAGTTCCTCAAAGAGGTGAATTTTGGGGCGCGGCCGGACCTTGGTCGGCGCGTGTTTGTGATAGGCGGTGGCAACACGGCGATGGATTGTGCTCGCACCGCCCTTCGGCTGGGCGCCGAGCCTGTGGTGCTCTACCGACGCACACGGGCCGAGATGCCCGCCATTCCGGAAGAAGTCGAGGAGGCAGAACGCGAGGGAATCGGGATTGAGTTTCTAACGGCACCGATTGCGTTCCACGCCCGGGACGGTCACTTGCACAGTGTCGAATGCATCAAGATGCGCTTGGGCCCGCCTGACGAGAGTGGACGCCGCCGCCCCATTCCGAGTGACGAAGAGCCTTTCACTCTTCCGGCAGACACGGTGCTGACGGCGATCGGCGAAGAGACAGATCTCGGTTTCCTTCCTGAAGAGATCAGTCGCCAGGGATCCGTGGTGACGGTGAACGAATTCGGTAAGACCAGCAATCCTCTGGTCTATGCGGGAGGTGATGTCGTCGAACAGCCGCGGACGGTGGCAGACGCCTTGGGCGCTGGCAAGCGCGCAGCAATTGGGATCGACTGGTACCTGCTCCTTACCGCGGGGGAGTCTCTCGAGACCATCAACACTGATGCGCTGCGTTACGGCGCTTCTGGAAACATGAGCGTGACCAGCTGGTGCGACGACGACCCCGTTCCGCGCACATCACCCGTGAACGAGATCGTGCCATTCGACGACCTGAACATGAATCACTTTGTTCGGGCCATTCGCAACACTGATCGCCGTTTGTCAGCGGAAGACAGTGCCGGAAGCTTTCGGGAGGTGAACATCGGCCTGGGCCATGACCTGGCCCTCACCGAAGCACACCGCTGTTTCAACTGCGGAGTGTGCAATCGCTGCGAGCTCTGCCTGATCTTCTGCCCGGACGTCGCGATTACAAGACGTTCTGACGGACTCGGTTTTGACATCGCCATGGACTACTGCAAAGGATGCGGTGTGTGCGCCGCCGAATGCCCGCGCGGGGCCATGATGATGACGCGGGAGGGCCTGTGAAGAAAGTGATCATGGGCAACCACGCCGTGTCCTGGGGGGCGAAGCTCGCTCAGGTGGAGGTCATTTCGGCGTATCCCATCACACCCCAAACGCAGGTGGTCGAAGAGCTCTCGGTCATGTGCGCCGGCGATGGCCTGGGCGCACGGTTCATCAAGGTCGAGTCGGAGCATTCCGCCATGGCGGCGTGCATCGGGGCGTCGGCCACCGGGGCGCGCGCGTTCACGGCTACGTCGTCTCAGGGCCTTGCGCTGATGCACGAGCTGTTACACTGGGCCAGCTTGGGCCGCAATCCTATCGTGATGGCCAACATCAACCGGTCCTTGGGGCCCGGCTGGAACATCTGGGCAGATCAAAACGACAGCCTCTCCCAGCGGGACACCGGCTGGATCCAGCTCTACTGCGAGAACAACCAAGAGGTGCTCGACACTACCATTCAGGCGTTCAAGCTCGGTGAGATCGTCGACCTTCCGGTGATGCTTTTGTTGGACGCGTTCTATCTGTCCCACACCTCAGAGCCAGTGGATATTCCGGACCAAGAGGAGGTGGACGCGTTTCTCCCGAAACGCGAAGCTCGCTATAAACTGGATCCGAAGGACCCTCACGCCTTCGGCGCCCTCGTGCGGCCCGATGCGTACATGGAAATCCGCCGGCATCAACAGGAGGCGATGGAACGGGCACGCGCGGTGTTCGAGGAGGTGGAGGACGAGTGGGAGCGCCTCTTTGGCAGACGCTATGGTGCGCTCGAGACCTACCGAGTGGAGGGCGCGGACCTACTTCTCGTCACATCTGGGACAATCACCTCCACGGCGAGGCACGTCGTGGACCAGCGACGGGAGCAGGGTGACGCGGTTGGCCTGGTCAAAGTAAAGATGTTCCGCCCCTTCCCCACCGAGTCCCTGCGCAAGGTTCTCGCAGGCGTGAATAAGGTAGCCGTGCTGGATCGGAACATCTCCCCCGGCCACGGTGGGATCTTCGCCGAAGAAATTCGCTCGGCCCTCTACGATGTCTCACCAGACCAACGACCTGAGCTATTCGGCCACATCATCGGACTCGGCGGGAGAGACGTCACACCACCGGTCATCGAGGAAATCATCGATCGCACACGATCAGTGGCAGCGCCGGCGCGTGAGGACCTCTGGGTGGGAGTGGAGTCATGAGCCAGCTCATGATCCACGATCAGATACCTGAGGATGAGCTTCTGACCTCTGGACACCTGGCCTGCCCGGGATGCGCCGCTCCGATGGCCATGCGCATGGTCCTCAAGGCCCTCGGCCCTGACACCATCGTG
>JBDHDY010000400.1:0-3837 GCA_039591275.1 Gemmatimonadota bacterium
GCATCGCCCTCGCGGATGCCTAGGCCTTTGGACTCTCGGAAGGTCCTTACCACTTCGCCTACACTCGCAGCAGGCATGCCCCGCACCGTGCGCATGAATTTCCGGATATTGGCGATGCGTTGCATGCCCTCGTCTCCCAGCAGGGCGAGATGGGCGAGGTATCCCGTCTCCCGCAGTAGTCGATCGAGGAGTTCGGCCGTGGGGATGCGGTCTCGCAAGGCCGCGTAGTGGGTGAGCAGGGCGACCCCTCGTTGCACGAGATCGTTCTCACCGGTCTTGATTCGTTCTAAATGTGTCCAATAGGGGCGTTCCCCGCGGCGTGCGATCCACAGCAAGGTTTCATCCTTGACACCGACGAACGGACTACGGAGGAACCCGAGGAGCGCACGGTCGTCGTTCGGGTCGCGGATGACCTCCAGCGCAAGCAACAGATCCATGATTTCGCGTCGATCGAAGAAGCCGGCCGTTTGCAGGGCGTACGATGGCGCGCTCACCCGGCGGAGCGCAGACCGGTAAACGTCGAGGGGGGCCCAGGACCGCATGATGAGAGCCATGTCGCGCCACTCGAGCCCGTTGTCATGAAGCTCACGGGCCCGTCTGGCGATGGTTTCTGCCTCGAGCAATCGGAGAGCGTTGCCGGTCAGCCCTTTGCCTTCCTCGGTCGGTGGAACCAGGTGGATCTCAACGGGGCGCTCGTTCGGACCGGTAGTTCTCATTGCGCTGACCGGATGGTAGGCAACCTCATACGGCCGGTGTCGCTCTCCCTCGATGGGTGTTTGCAGAATCTTGCCGACGGTGCTGTCCGCAAAGCCGAGGATCGGTGGGAGGCTTCGAAAACTCTCTCCGAGGAGGATTACCCTACCAAACTGCTTTTCCTCGAAGTCCCGTTGCACATCGTACCAGACGGTGACGTCAGCCCGACGGAACCGATAGATGCTCTGTTTCGGATCGCCGACGAGCATGAGCCGCGTGGTGTCGCTCGATGCCGATGCTGGCTGACCCAGCAAGTAGGCGAGGTCCTTTTGGGGTGGGTCGACATCCTGAAACTCGTCCACGATGAGCAGCTTGATTCTGCGTTGTATGGCGCGTCGAACGTCGTCACGCTTTGCAAGCATGTCTCGCGTCCAGGCGACCATGCGGTCAAAGTCCACACCGGCCCGGGCCTCGAGGCGGCTCTCGATGAGGCGGAGAGCATGAAGAGCCAGATCGACCAAGGCTCCTGCCACTGGCTCCAACTCCGCACGCCGTTCGGCGATCTTGCTGAGGCGGTCGCTTTCATTGACTAGCTGCGCAACGAAGCTCTCGACCTCCTTCACGGACCACGTGGTTAGTAACTCGTCCAAGCCCTCCAGGGATTCACTCTCGATATCAGCGAGGACAGCGTCGCGGATGGCGTCGGCCGTCAGAGCGGCGCTCTCATTCTCGTCGACCACCTTCGCCGGGAAGGGCCGTCCGACACGGAGTGAGAACTCGCGGAGCAAATCATGAGTGAAGGCATGAATCGTTCCGATGCGAGCAGCGTCCACCTCGTAGGCGTCCTCTGAGCGACCGCACTCGAAGAGCGCCGTGCGGAGCTTGCGCTTGAGGTCGGCAGCGGCCTGGAGTGTGTAGGTGATCGCTGCAATCTGATGGAGCTCAATTGGGTTGGGATGACGCCGACCCCCGAGTTCGACACCCAGCTCGTACAGGATCTTGAAGACGACGGTGGCCGTCTTGCCCGTGCCGGCACCGGCATGTACTAGCGCATGTCGGTCAGCGTCGGTAATCGCCGCCAACTGGGAGGAGGTCGGTTCGTGCATCTACCAGCTCCACTTCGACCGGGGCCCACCCTTAACGCGGCAGATTTCCCAGGCGTGGCAATAAGATGGGCACATGCACGAGGGTGCTGGCGAGGCCGGAAAAAGGCCGGCTCGTACTCGCTTCACGTGCTTCGCAACGGCAGTGAGGGCGCGCTCCATCTGCTCGGCAGCCTCCGCATCCGGGCGAAGAACCTTGGCCGTCCGATCGACCTGCACTAGTTCCAGTGAGTGGGAGACGTCACGACTCTTGACGGCGCGGTATTCGACCCGTGACACCCGACTGTCAGGCTCGAGACGGGTCAGAGCGTAAGCGTAGAGCGGTACCTGGAGTACGACGTCGTCGCGCCAACCCTCTTTCTCACCTCCGGCGGGAACCGAGTACACAGTGGTCTTGTAGTCCACCGCGGCCACGAAACTACTCGCGTCCACGCGTTGGTCTACACCGCGCTCGACGCGGTCGATCGATCCACGGAACCTGAACTTGACACCCTCGCGTTCGAGTAGCATGTCGTCAAAGGCGAGTTCGTGCTGCGTGACCCCGGTTCGCAGAATCTTCGCGTTGTTGGTGCGGTTGTTCTCCATGCGCTCGTTGTGGTCGATCTCAAAACGGAGAAAGCGCAACAGCATGCGCCGGAGTTCTTCACGCTTTGTCTGCCTGAGCACGGGATGACCGATCCACGTACGCTCCTCGGCCTCACTGAAAGCGTCGTCGAGGGATTGGATGAGCAGCGGTTCTGCCCACGATGCGTCGAATTGACCCAAGAGGATTGGTTCGCCTCGCTGTGCAAATGCGGCATCGTAGAAACGCTTCAGGGCATCGTGGAGTAGTGAGCCTCGGACGAGATTGTCCATGTCCTCGTCCGGATCCTCGTGCCGCTCGAGCCGAAGCAGTCGTTTCGAGAAATAGGCCCACGGGCACTTGGCATAGTCCTCGATCTGGGTGGCGCTCCACACGCGGTCATCGCCGAATGTCCGTTCCAGCCAGGCTCTGAGCTCCGGATCCTCGATAGATCCGTTGTACGGGGATGAGCCGGCGTACGCACTCTCGCCGGGAGCTGGGATGTTTCGTTCGACCTCCATTCGGGCAGCATGCTGTGCGTGCCTGAGGGAGCTAGCACTGTCGTATAGCGCAAGCCCGGGTGTCAAAATGTCCGATGCTAGCATCATCGTTTCGTCGAGTGTGACAACGTCGGCGACTCCGTCGATGAAAGCCGAACGGACGACCTCACGCCCGAGCTCGTCCTGCCGGGCGTGGCTCAAGGTGAGGTTTACCCGGGCCCCGGCTACGAGAGACCGAAACAGCTCGCGCTCGCGGTACTCCCATGTCTTCCGGTCGTCGAGCGGGAGCCCCGAGTCAATGAGACTTTGACGTTCGGAGTCATCTAAGATGGGGGAGCGCGGGGCGCGGACGGGAAAGCGACCGGCCTCAAGCCCCACGATGAAAACGTGGTCGAAGGAGCGGTATGCCGCAGCCAGGCCCTCCAGTACATGGACGCCTCGCTGGGTCTCAGTCCAATGAGCGACGTCACAGGCCAGCAGTTCCCGCAACCGCCCCTCGAACGCGCCAACAGACAACCGTTCCTCGCCGCCACCCCATGAGCTGACCGAAGTGCTCCACTCCTCGACGATCTGTTTGAATCCCTGCCAACCCGCAAGATCCAAGCGAGCCAGTTCGAACTGTTCCGCCGGCACGTCGTAGATTCGATCGGCAATCTCGCCACTCAACGCCTCCACGTGTTGGTGAAGGCTGGCAAAGCCCCGCTTGGCACGCGAAATCTTCTCTAGCGGCGGTGTCCTGGCAGCTGCGCGTGTGCGTGATGGCTTTGCAGCCGGCTCAGAAGTGGAGTCTGTTCGTGCAAAGAGAGAAAGTTGGTTGCTGCCTGCTTTAGCAGGTGGTGGCACTGTCGAGTCTTGGTCTTCGGGAGCCTGGCGCCGTTTGGCCTCCTGCTCCAAGTCGTCGAATGCCTCCGCCCACGCCCGCAGCCCCTCGAGCTTTCGCCTGAAACCCAAGAAGTTGATGATTCCTGTATCGAGTTCG
>JBDHDY010000401.1:0-4367 GCA_039591275.1 Gemmatimonadota bacterium
GCCGGGGACGGACCTTTAGCCACAGAGGTCACAGAGAACACAGAGTTGTGTTTTGTTTGTGTATTCCAGCACCTCTGTTCTCGAGCTAACCTCTCTGTGCGCTCTGTGTCCTCTGTGGCCATAAAACGCTTGGAGTGAGGAAGCTCTCGTCAGGATGCCAGAACGAAGAAGAAAGAAGGGTAAGACCGCGCGGCGAGGAGTGCAGAAAAGCTCGTCGCCGAGCGGCAAGGGGGCCAAGATGGTCTCGCTGCTCCAACTTGCCCATGCAAGGAGCGGCGATAAAGGTGACACAGCCAACGTCGGCCTGATCGCGCGCACGCCCGAGTACTATCCTCTCCTCGCCAAGGCCGTCACCGCAGCGCGTGTGGCCCGGCACTTTCGCGGAATAATCAAGGGTAAGGTCGAGCGCTACGAGTTGCCAAATCTTCACGCGCTCAATTTTCTGCTTCACGGCGCCCTCGGAGGCGGTGGCACGCTCTCTCTCAAGACGGATGCGCAGGGTAAGGTTTTTTCCACGGCACTCCTGCGCATGGAAATCCCCGTTCCCAGGAGTCTCCATGTCCCGTGAGCGAGTTGCCATCGAGTTGGCCGATGGCGTGCTGACACTGATCCTGGACCGACCAGAGAAGCGGAACGCCATCGACACGCCGATGGTCGATGCACTACTTGCGGCCCTCGAGCGTGCCGACCTCGATGGAGACGTCCGGGTCGTGGCAGTTCGGGGCGCGGGCAAGGATTTTTGCGCAGGCGCCGACCTCGCCGAGTTGCTCGAGTCCGGGGACAAATCTGCGGAAGAAAATGCAGCGTCGGCAGCTCATCTTGGTGAGGTGTTCATCCGGATGCGGGAGTTACCCAAGCCCGTCGTTGCGGTGGTTCACGGACGGGCGCTCGCTGGAGGATGTGGTCTCGCATCGGCCTGCGATCTGATCTTGGCCCACTCAGATGCAACCTTTGGGTATCCGGAAGTGCAGCGGGGATTCGTACCGGCGATGGTCATGGCAATGCTCCGCCGGGCCGTGGGTGAGAAGGTGGCATTCGATCTCGTGTCCACCGGACGGATGCTGTCGGCAGATGACGCGGTGGAGCTTGGGCTCGCCAGCAGGGTCATTCCTGCATCCACCTTCGACCCCGAGGTGAGCCAAATCCTCGAACAGCTCTCCCAGAGCAGCACCTCGGCGCTGGCGCTCATCAAGAAGCTGCTGTACGATCTCGAAGGCCGTTCGTTTAGGCAGGCGATCAAGCTCGGCTCGGATGTCAACGCCGTCGCCCGTAGCACGCCGGATTTCAAAGAGGCGGTGTCCCGCTTTCTGGAGGGGGACAAATAAGCCGGCGGACTCAGTGCATCCGTCGACCGTTTGACTCGGCCTGCGGCACGTGGTAGTGAGGGTAGACCACTCGCTGCATGCTTCTGATCGATGGGGGCAGTGATGCTTCGGATCGATTGGGATAAGTAAGGAATACTCCGATGAAACGATCCGCTCGTACTTTGTTCAGATACGTCGTGTTGCTGACGACGGCGTCATGGGTCGTACCCGCCGCGCTATGGGGACAGCAGGAGAGTGTTCGTCATCCGACATTGGAAGACCTCTTCACTGTCAAAGCGATCGGCAGCGTTCAAGTCTCTCCCGGCGGCGACGCCGTGTTGTATACGGTGACCGAGTCCGTCCTGGACGAGAACGAGTCCAACAGCGATATCTGGCTGATCCGCCTGCAAGGGCGGGAGTGGTCGGCCCCAGTGCGGATGACGACGCACACGGAAAACGACATCCGGCCGCGCTGGCGTCCCGACGGACTCGCGTTCGCGTTTCTTTCGACGAGGGCGGGAAAGAACCGGGGCCAAAGCGGTGGCGGAGATGACTCCGCCGGCCCGCAGCGCAGGCAGAAGCTCTATTTGGCCAACGCGCTCGGGGGAGAGCCGGAGGAGCTCTTCGCGCACGAGACGGGAATCACTGCGTTCGAGTGGTCTCCCGATGGTCGCGCTATCGCGTTCACCGCTCGAGACGAAGACGGTGACATCGCAAAGGATCGCAAGGACAAAGGCCGTGATATCACGATCGAAGACGAGCCCGTTCAGTACACGCATCTGTGGGTCCTCGACGTAGAGACGCGAGAAGCACGGAGACTGACGGAGGGTCACGAGTTTACGGTGGGATCGTTTGACTGGAATCCCACAGGGCACACGCTCGCGTTCTCGGCGACGCCCACCAACTTGCCCACGGACTCCTGGAGAAGCGACATATACCTTATCCCGACGGACCGCTCCGATGCCGGACCGCGGAAGATCACCGAGAACCCCGGGCCCGACGCGAACCCCGTGTGGACGCCGGACGGGGGCCATATCGTCTATCAGGGGGAGCAGATCAGCGAATACCGCATCGGATACAGCCGTGTCTTTCGGATCCCGGTTGGGGGCGGTGAACCGGAGGACATCTCACCGAACCTGGATGTCCAACCCGGAAGCTTTCAGTTCACCGCAGACGGTGACGCGGCGCTGTTCGAGGCGACCACCGGTACGACGCGTGGCTTGTTCTACATGCCTTTGGCGACGAGGGATCCTGTGCGACTGACGCCGGATGCCGGAGTTTATCAGGCGCTAGGGTTTTCACACGATCTGACACGTGTTGCATACGTTTTTCAAAACCCAATGCACCCACAAGAAGTCTACACGTCGTCCTTGGCCTCGCGGCCAGGGGAGGGCAGCGTCCGGGCTGATGGAGCCCTAACTGAGCACAATCAACACGCGGTGGGCTGGGCGGTAGGCCGAACCGAGGTGCTGCGCTGGAAGGGTGCAGACGGCAGGGACGTGGAGGGACTGGTGGTTTACCCTGAGGGCTGGACAGTCGGCGCCGGCCCGCACCCGTTGATCGTGAAGATCCACGGCGGACCGTCAGGTGTTTACACACAGACATTTCAAGCAGCTTCTTCGAGCGCGGATGCACAACGCTACGCGGCGGACGGATATGCCGTCTTGCTGCCGAACCCACGAGGGTCGTCAGGGTATGGTGAGAGGAGCATCCAGTCGGTGGTGACTGATTGGGGTGGCCTGGATTATCAGGACATCATGGCCGGTGTGGACACGCTAGTCGCCCGGCGAGTAGCCCATCCGGATTCGTTGGGTGTGATGGGGTGGAGCTATGGTGGATACATGACAGCGTGGACTGTTACCCAGACGACGCGCTTCAAAGCCGCGGTGGCCGGTGCAGCCATCACCGAGACGATCGCCATGTGGGGCACACATGACATCCTGCACGTGTTCGAAGGGTATTTTGGGGGCAGTCCCTACGAGTCGGGACAGTGGGAGACGTATCAGCAATCGAATCCCCTGGCGTTCATACGCCGCGCGCAGACGCCGACGCTCTTGATCCACGGTGAGAACGACCCTCGGGTGCCGCCCAATCAGGCGAGGATTTTTTTCCGCGCGCTTCGGGCCAACGGCGTTCCAACTAAGCTCGTGTGGCTTCCCCGCACCGGACACGGACCACGAGAGCCTGGCCTGCGCTACGAGACAGCACAGCGAAGCACCAGAAGGAATGGATGGATCGCTGGATTCGTGGACGAACGGGGATGCCGGCCACCAGCGACGGGCAGCCCTAGGGGTTTGTCCTTCAACACCACTGTGGAGCGAACGCTGTGACGCTGATCTCGTGTCCTGAGTGTGACAAACCAGTCTCGGACTACGCCAAAGCGTGCCCGAACTGTGGATTTCCCGTTGCCGAAGAGATCAAGCAGACCGTGGCCGAAATCACGGGCACCACGGACAGCCCAAAGACGGCCAGGGGGCAGGCGGCGGCTCATAAGCTCGCGATCTGGGCCAACAAGTATCATGACCACCACCGCGGGGAACGTCTCACCAAGGAGGAAGGTGGTGAATCGTTCCTCGCGCGCCACAAGAACTGGGTGATCGTCGTGGTAGTGGCGGTCATCCTTGCCCTTCAGCTCGTTTTGCTTTTCTCGGCTGTCTACTAGGGCCGCGGATTCTCAGAAACGGGCGCGTCCCTAAGACACTGTGATACGGGTCAACGCTGTCGGATCTGCGGAAGGAGCACATTGAACCACAGATCGCGCTGATAGAGGTTGATGCACGCAGAGCTGATGGTGCCGAGTGACCTTGATATCACGGCTTCGAGATGGTAGGGAACGAGCGATGCTGAATGTGCCGACTATGAAAAGGGCCTGCCTGTCTTGTCTACTGCTTGTCGCCCTTATCTTCTCCCCGGCCACCCTCACAGGCCAGGCCACCTCCGGCACCTTGGCGACCACGGCCTCGTACCTGTCGCGCCTGGAGATGGAAATCGTCCGGGAGCACAGCCTCGCCCGCAGCGATCCCCAGCGCTACGCCTCGTTTCTCGAGGATTTTCGACAGCACT
>JBDHDY010000402.1:0-5934 GCA_039591275.1 Gemmatimonadota bacterium
CGTGCAGATGTTTGATCGGGAGGGCGATCTTCTGATGTTCATGGGAGGTCCGTACGCTGGGCCTGGGTACATGTGGCTGCCGGCGAAGGTGGTTGTTGACTATGACAACATGGACTACTTCCGACAGTACGTGCACGAGGGGTTCGATCTCAGATATCTGA
The DNA here is from genome assembly GCA_039591275.1 of Gemmatimonadota bacterium. GTDB lineage: Bacteria > Gemmatimonadota > Gemmatimonadetes > Gemmatimonadales > GWC2-71-9 > JBDHDY01. The sequence goes on from JBDHDY010000402.1 coordinate 162, forward strand.
TCTTCGTAACAAACCAGTTTGGCCCCGACAAGATCAGCGTGTACGGCTTTGTGGGGCCGAGCGAGGAGCTGGTGGCAGATGAGGCAGAGGGGATCGTCGGGCAGAATGCGAGAAGGCCACCTCAGTAGATCTTACCTGCCGACTCTAATCCTGTTGTATCGTTGTGGCGCCACCGTGCGCAGGCCGTCTTAAATATTGCGCTACAGGGCCAGGGGTCAGTTGGAGCTGCTCTTGGCCCGTCGTCTTTCGATGGAACCCACCGCGGTAGCTCACCGTTCCGAGCCGATCGTCGATACGGAACGTTGTGATCTGGAGGAGGTATCAGGGAAATGAGGGGCGACGCGATGTTGGGCGGTCCCGCATTTCGCCGAAACTCGATACGCGTTAAGTTGAATCGCGGACGCTCAATGGAGACGCGATCATCGCCCAGGTCACACCGACGCCCTTAGCCGCCGACCGCCCCTATCATACCCGGCGCCGCCTGACGATCCTTGGCGTCGGTGTCGGCTCTTTTCTCCTCTTCAATCTCTTGGCGCTGGCCCCGGGAGCGGCCGAGGCGTTGTACGGAACTTCGGTGGGGCCGATCCTCGCGCGGATGCTTTCCCGTGTCACGGGTCTCTTCCCGTTTTCGATCGGTGAATTGCTGTATCTAGCATACCTGACATGGCTCACCGTAGTGGCCGTGATCGCCATCCGTGCGGTCCGTTCGGGGCAGAGGCGACTCAAGAACGCGCTGGTGGGAGGAACTCTCAGGCTCGCTCGCGACGCAGGGGTCATCCTCACCCTCTTCTACTTGCTTTGGGGTTTCAACTACGCCCGGGATCCCCTCGGGGAGCGGCTCGGTTGGGGGCCGCTCGACGACGTGGACGTAGATGAGTTGGTGCAATTGACGGCGGAGGCAGTGGCCGCGTCGAATGTGGCCTACCGGGAGCTACACGGCACCGACGACGTCGGGTTTCCCACGCCGGAGCCCGAAGACGGTGCTGCTCTGGAAGCAGCGCTCGAGGTCGGCTGGCAGCGGGCCGTACAGGAACTCGACCTCCCATCGTCCATGGCTTCATCGCACGGACGCGTGAAGAAGATGTTGCTGAGCCCCGTCTTTGCGCGGCTCGGCATCACGGGGTTCTATTTTCCATTCACGGCGGAAACTCACGTCCGCCGGGGCCTGCCCGCAGTCACCTTACCCAGCTCAATGGCGCACGAAAAAGCCCACCAGCGCGGCACGGGCCCGGAGTCAGAGGCCAATTTCCTGGGATACATTGTCGGCACGTTGACCGATCACCCCAACGCAAGATACGCCGCGGTTATGTTTGCCCAGCGACAGCTCGCCAGCGCCCTAGCTGCCGCGTCGCCTGATGATTGGAAAGAGCTAGCCCGGCGACGGTTGCCGGGCGTGCAGCGCGATCTGGAGGATATGTACGAGTATTTCAGACGCTTCCAGGGAGTTGGGACCGAGGTAGGCCGTGCCGTAAACGACCGGTACCTCAAGGCAAATCGGGTGCATAGTGGTGTGCTGAGCTACCAGGGAAGCATCGGATTGCTCATTGCGTACTCGCGTGCGAATGCCGGGAGCGTAATTCCAGGAGACGTGCCACCGTCGACGGACACGGGTGGACCTTTCTAACCCGAAGCGATCGACGTAATCACTACCGTTTACGACATACCGCCGGGCCCAGTTACGCTAGATCAGGCACGAACCTCAGCCGGGTGAATGCATGGAAACGTATGGGTGGCTTTCAATCATTCCGCCGATCGTAGCAATCGGTCTCGCCATCTGGACCAAGCAAGTGTTCATCTCCCTGGGCCTGTATGTCTGGCTGGGGTGGACCATCATGAATGGTTGGAACCCGATCGACGGGCTCATACAGTCGGTCGAGGTTTTTATCTCCTCGGCCACCTCGCCGGACAACGCCCGCACGTTGCTGTTCAGTGCGTTGATCGGAGCGATGATCATTTTCACCCAGGCGTCAGGAGGAATGGAGGGGTTCATTCGGTGGGTGGAGCAGCGGGGACTAGCGAAATCCAAGCGCGCTGTCGGGTTGCTCACGACCGGTGTGAGCATGAGCGTGTTCCTGGAGTCCAATTTCGGCCTCCTCGTTGCGGGTTCGGTGGCGCGGCCGCTGTTCGACAAGTGCCGAATTTCGCGAGAAAAGCTCTCGTACATCATAGACGCCACCTGCGCGCCCAAGTGCATCCTGATACCCATCAATGCCTGGGGAGCTTACGTCATCGTGCTCCTAACGGCCCAAGAGGTGGCCAATCCGGTTCCGCTTTTGGTGTCGGCGCTACCGCTCAACTTTTACGCGATCCTCGCGATCATCCAGGTGGTGCTGGTCATTCTTCTGGGGTGGGACTTCGGGCCCATGCGGGCAGCCGAGCGGAGGGTGGAAGAGGAAGGGAAGCTGCTGCGGGATGGGGCGGTGCCCATGATGTCGACGGAGGTTTCGACAGCGGAGGCGAAGGAGAGTGTGCCGCGTCGCGCCGCCAACATGGTCGTACCAATTGTCACCATGGTTGCCATGGTGCCGGTTGTGTTGTGGATAACTGGTAATGCGCAGCTTGCCCCCATCGAGCGAATCATGAGCGGGAGCGGCTCGAAAGCCGTGCTCTGGGGCGTGATCGTGGGCTTGTTGCTCGCCGGCGCGGCGTACCGGGTTCAGGGCATCATGACGGTCAAGGAGGCGACCGAGAACACTATTAAAGGAATACAGGGTCTTATTCCCTTGGTGATCGTGCTCTCACTCGCTTTTGCCATCGGTGCGACCACGCGACCACTTGGAACGGGCGCCTTTCTCGCACAGGTGGCGCAAGCGACGGTAAACTCTGGATTCGTACCGGCCATCGTCTTCGTGATGGCGTGCTTCGTCGCGTTTTCGACAGGTACCTCGTGGGGGACGTTCGGCATTATGATTCCCATAGTGATCCCCATGATCGAAATTCTTGGGTTGCATCCGGGGTTGACCGTGGCGGCAGCGCTCGGAGGCGGTATCTTCGGAGACCACTGTTCACCCATCTCCGACAGCACCATCGTTGCCTCCATGGCCTCCGCTACGGACCATATCGATCACGTGCGAACTCAGCTACCTTATGCTCTCGTAGCGGCGAGTGGCGCCGTTACCCTGTTCTTACTGTTCGGATTTACACTTTGAGAATGGACTCTACCGCACCGTTTCGCATCGACCACCTGGCGGTATTCGTCGAAGACCTCGATGAAGCCGTGCGAGATTACAACGCGCTTGGATTCAATGTGGTTTCTGGTGGAAGTCATCCAGGAGGCGTAACCAAGAACGCGTTGATTCCGTTTGCGGATGGGAGCTACCTGGAGCTGGTTGCCTTTACCATCCCATCGATCTTGCAGGATGTCGCGCGGCTCGAGGAAACCGGAATGGTTCCCTGGGTCGTGCGGAAGCGGAGCGCGCTCGACCGTCGCTTCATCCCACGCGCAGGCGGAGGAGAAGGGCTTGCTGACTTTGCCTTGACCGTATTCAGTATCGGCGATGTCATTCAGAGTGCCGGGCGCGCTGGTATCGACGTAGATGGGCCATTCCCCGGGGAGCGCGTGCGCCCTGATGGAACCAAGCTCGCGTGGCGAATGGCCATGCCGCGTGAACGGGAGCTTCCGTTTCTAATCGAGGATATGACACCGGCAGGTGAGGTGGTGGAGCATCCAAACGGCGCACTCGGGATGCGTCGTGTGGTGGTTGCAACACCTGACGCCGAGCAGAGCGCCCAGCGATATCGTGCGCTGCTGGGAGATCCGACTGCGGCAGATTCGCTCGCTTGGCAGCTCGAAGGTGTGGTTCTGGGACTGAGCTCCGCGAACGCCTCTGACGACCCGGTAGCCCGGGCACGCGCAAAACGGATTGCGAAATTAGATCTCACCGTCCGTGGGATTTCTGATGCGCAGGTGCTCGACAAGAGCCGGGCTCACGGCGCCGTGATTGAGTTGGTGGGGGGGTAACTCCTCATCCCTGTCCGCTTCCCCGCAGTGAAACCCTCAAAACTTCCACCAACCACACCCCCTCTTCCCCCTGCCGCCGAGCACCAATCAAGCCAGGCTCGATCACCGTTAGGAACGGCCCGAACTCCTTGAGCCGTTGCCACACAACGGACTCACCGTTCTGCGGATCCACCACGTCAATCACCCCATCGAACAGCCGTTCCCGATCCTCCACGGGAAATACAAACTGACCCTCGAGCCATTCGGGCTCACCGAACCCCTCCATCCATTGGGGATCCGGTGCCTGTCCCACGATCCACAATAGTCCATTATCGCCTTCCCACACACCCGTTACCGATGCTGGCGGCGGGAGGTTGAACGTGGGCTCCCACAAGCTGTCGTGGGGAGGGAACCACGGCGCCGGGTGCCGCATCTCGAACTCGCGGGTCCCATCCGAATTCCACCGTTCGATGACGATGCGGAAGTGTTTGTGCACTGACCAGATGCCATTGGCATCCCCGGATGCTAGGGACCGGGCACGCCGCATCGGTCGCTGGCCGCGAGGCGAGTCGTCGTCAAGCAAACCGAATGACGACATCGGCTCACCGAGGTTTGAGAAAACTTGGAATGCTACGTTGGGGGCGGAAGGCGATCGGTCGTTGACAACATATCCAGCATCTAAACGAAGCGAAACGTCCTCGGTGGCCGGCAACCCCTCCCATCTCCTCACTACCTGCTGGTCAGGAGCCACCACCGTGACCCGGCCGCTCGGTGGGTCAAAGACATGAAGTGTGTCGCCCGCAAAGACGCGGAGCAGGGAAGCGGTGCGATACCGATCTTGGCCCCCAGTTTCGTCACCTAACCGCCTCAGGTATTCACCCCGCTCATCGTAGATGTGAATAGCTCCACTGTCTACGTCTGGCGCTGCAACGTAGTACCATCCTCGGCTATCCCGTACGATCGACGTTGGCTCCACGCGCAGCGCTCCTGGCCCACTGCCCTCACCAAGCGTCGTCACATACTCAACGACAATGGGACAGTCAACACACTCGGCCCGTCCCGACGACCTCCCACACGAGACTGTTTGAGATGTAAGCACAACGATGACTAACAAGAGATCTCTCAATTCACGTAGGGTAGCGCGTAGTCGCTTCGCAGACTGGCAGGTACTTTCGCGCGCATCCGGCCTGTTCAGACGATTCCCTCTCACCTCTTACCTCTCATCTCTCACCCTCGTCGAGGGAGCCCGTTATATAAAGGAGTTGCTCTCCCGCCTCGTTCTGAAGCTCTCGCCAGAGATCGTACGAGCGTCTGAGCAGCGGTACGTAGCTCGGATGTTCGAAATAGGCCATCCGGATGATCCTGGTGTGTCCATGTGACGAACCCATCGCGTGGGGAACGTCGTACCGCTCGAGGCCAAGTACCCGCTTGGCGAGATGGTAGACTGCGGCGCTCCCCATCCCGCCGACACCGATGACGATGACGTCGTAGAGTTTCGAGGTTGAAAGCATGTTAGAGTAGCGTGCTTCGCCGGTTCAGGGATGATCCGCGGCCGCGCCCTTCGAGACGGACTCCTACGGAGTCCTCCTCAGGAACGCGGCCAACCTACACCGACTACCCGCCCACCCGCCTACCTGCTACCAACTCCTCCAGCTCCCGGTCAAACGCCGGCCCCAAAGGCAACTCCAGCCGCCCGGCGTCTTCACGAATCACGGATGCCTCTGTGCTCTTGTTCTGCTGCACAAGCACGCCGATGAGCCGCATCCGCGCTTCCCGATGGTACGGGTTCTCGGCAACGGCATTCCGGTACTCCTGCTCGGCCAAGAAGATGTC
>JBDHDY010000403.1:0-5841 GCA_039591275.1 Gemmatimonadota bacterium
CATCACGCCATCAACCGCACGGGCATCCGTTTTGCGCCCCACGTCCCCGCCGGACCCTCGAACACACCTGCACAGGCAGTGCCGCAGGACCCACAACAACCGTCGTCGGTGAGGTTCCAGGCTTGCAAGACGTACCAATCCCGGGAGACGAGCACATCGCCACATTCGTGGCACAGCGTGCTCCCACCGGCGGTATCGTGCACGTTGCCGGTGTATGCGTAACGCACACCGTTCTTCATGGCGATCTCTCTCGCCCTGGTGAGTGTGCCCGCCGGAGTGGAGGGCTTGTCGAGCATCTTCCAATCGGGGTGAAACGCCGTAAAGTGCATGGGAACATCTGGCCCGACGTTTTCCACCACCCACTGCGTCAGCTCCTCCAGCTCGTCATCTGAGTCATTTTCCCCGGGGATCAACAGCGTAGTCGTCTCGAGCCATACATCGGTTTCCTTCTTGAGATACACCAGCGTTTCCAACACCGGTTGGAGGTGGCCCTTGCAGACGTGATGGTAGAACCGCTCGGTGTAGCCCTTGAGGTCGACGTTGGCGGCGTCCATGTGCCGATAAAACTCCGCGCGCGGCTCCTTACAAACGTACCCTGCCGTCACGGCCACGGTCTTGATGCCCAACTCGTGACACGCTTGAGCGACGTCGATGGCGTACTCGTGGAAGATGACGGGATCGTTGTAAGTGAACGCTACGCTTTTGCACTCCAGTTCGAAGGCAGAGCGAGCCAGACGCTCAGGCGATGCCGCATCTGCCAGGGTGTCCACCTCACGAGATTTGCTGATATCCCAGTTCTGGCAGAAGCTGCAGCCTAGGTTGCAGCCGGCCGTCCCAAAGGAGAGAACGGGCGTTCCAGGGTGGAAGTGGTTCAGAGGTTTCTTCTCGATCGGATCGATACAGAAACCGCTGGACCGGCCGTAGGTGGTCAGGACGATCTCGCCGCCCTCACAGGCGCGGACAAAGCACATACCCCGCTGTCCCTCGCGTAACTTGCAGTAGCGGGGGCACATGTCGCACTGAGCACGCCCATCGTCCAGGCGGTGCCAGTACCGGGTTGGTACCGTAGAATTCATCATGCGACGGCAACCTGCCAGCCAGCTCGTTAGTAAAGGTACATTAGCGCTGCTGCCTGGGGCCAGCCGAGTGGTAGCGCCCCCCTTCCGCTGGCAGCGTGGCATGTTTAAAGTTGCCTTCACGCGGCCTTCAGGGGCACGCAACGGGTCGGTGCCCATGTTGGCCGAAACCCGACGGATGTGCGGTAGCGGCTTCTCGTCCAAGTCCCACAACGCCAAGGCAATGTGATGATGTTTTCCGCCCTCGCAGCCAAAGCCAAACGCGCCCTCGAATCCGCCGGCTTCTCAGTGGGGCCCGCCCCCAAGGCGCCCGATCAGGCAACTGAATCACCCAGTGAATCACCCAGCGTCGCTGACTACCTCGGCCAAGAGCCGCCGTGCCTTCGTGGTCCAGATCCGGACGTGCGGATCGACGCGCACGGTATCAGCGACGTCGGAAAGGTTCGCAAAGTCAACGAAGACCAGTTTCTCATATCCTCGCTCAAGAGCGTGGCGGTGATCGGGCAGACCAACGTGGAGGGGCTGGACGACGTAGCCGATGACGGTAACAACACGTTGTTCCTCGTGGCAGACGGGGTTGGCTCCGGGGGAGCAGGACAAACGGCGAGCCGCCTCGCAATCCAGACCATTGTCAATTGCGCGACGAGCCCGAAGGGATGCATGCGCTCGGTCGGCGCCGGGATGGAAGACCGTTTGCGCTGCGATTTGGAGTGTGCTATCCGCCAGAGCCACCGGCGTGTGCATGCCCAGGCCGAGAAAGAGGACGCCCAACACGCCATGGCGACGACCCTCACCATGGCCTACCTGTTGTGGCCGCAGGCCTACTTGGTCCAAGTCGGCGACAGTCGCTGCTACCGCCTGCGGGGTTCTAACATGGAGCAGGTGACCAGAGACCAAACCATGGCGCAGGATCTGATGGAGCAGGGCATCCTGCCCAGTGAAAGGGCCAGTGACTGCAAGTGGGCTCACGTTTTGTCCAGCGCCGTCGGTGGGTCGGAGATCGCTCCCGTGATCTCCACGGTGGACCTGCAGGTGGGAGATGTGCTGCTGCTGTGTACCGACGGGCTCACGAAGCACGCTTCCGATGAGGAGATTGCCGAGCACCTGAGGAACGCCGAAACCGCTGAGGGAGCCTGCCAAAGCCTGCTGTCCAAGGCTCTTGCAGACGGCGGCTCGGACAACGTAACGGTTGTGGTGGGTCGCTTCCTGTAAACCCAGATTACGCTGAAGTTGGCAGATTGGCGCTGATTAGATGTAGCAGGGCTTGATCCTTCGGCAAAGCCATAGCAGGCTGTGGACCGCCCTACCGCCCTACCGCCCTACCGCCCTACCGCCCTACCGCCTCTCACCTCTCACTTCTCACTTCAAACCCCTAGTAATGACTCGGCCTCTTCCCGATGCGCCGTTCCGTCGCCCGGCGTTCCTCGAACGCCGCGACCAGTGCCGCCTTCACACCTGAACAGACCTCACACACGGAGTCGACGTCCCGCTTTGTGAGTTCGTAGAGTTGGCAGTCGCTCACGGCCTGGACGGTAGCGGCGCGGGGCTCAGCCGTGAGCAGGGCCATCTCCCCGAAGAACTCGCCGGCGTGGAGGGTTGCCACGCGTTGGGGTCCGTCGGTCTGCGTAACGAGTACGGCGACCACACCCCGTGCGATGAGAAAGAGTGACGTGCCGCGCTCCCCTTGCCGGATGATCCGCTCACCGGCGAGCACGGTGCGCGGCGCCAGGAGTTTGACGATCTGCTGGAAGTCTGCTGGATCCAGCCCCTCGAATAGCGGAACGCGCGCGAGTAGCTCCTCGGGCCGTGGTTCGAGCGCCGACACGGGTTGCCGGGTGAGCTTGTGCTGGTCGTGCTCGACACGCTGGCGAGCCTCGCGGGCGACGGATTCCGGAATTACGCCCGAAGAGGCCAGCTGCTCCACTGCGTCTGCCTCGCCGTCTAGAGCGATGCGGCGGGTGGTTTGTTGCTGAACCGCGTTCACGTACTCCGGAAAGTGCTCGGCGACCGAGTCGATGCGCTCCATCGCCTCGTGACTGCGCCGCTCGAACTCCTGCCGGCACTCCTGTGTGACCTCGGGGTGAGCGTGTGTGAGTTCTCCCAGACGGTCGATTTGGGCGGCCACACGGCTGCTCGCCTCGAAGACGGCCACGTTGTGCTCATACCTGGCGGCGAGGGCCCGCAGTCGCTGTCGCTGCACGAGGCGATTGTTTGGAGCAAGGCGCCCGAAAAGGCGTACCGCGCCGGCCGTCGCCCGCACCTCCAGCGGAGCGACCGACGGCACGCCTCGAGGGGTCGAGCCGCGCTTGAGTCCGTCGCGTGCAAGCTCGACAGCGAGCTCGAGTTCACGTAGAACGGGCTCGGAGATGGCGCCGTGGTGGAAGAGATCCCGATATGCTCTTTGCTCGACCGTGACGGCCTCCGACCACAGCGTTGTGCACTCGTTGCGAAGCGCTGTGAGCTGTGACTCGACCGACTCGACATCTTTGCGATAGTCCTCCTCGGCGCGCTCCAAGAGACTGCTCGAGAACGGACCAGCGGTTGCCACTTCACCGAGTCGGCGGAGCGCCTCTCGCTTGGCGGCGAGCGCAGCCTGCGCCTTAGCGACACGTTCAGCCAACGTCGGCCGGTCGAGCCCGAGGAAATGGATCAACGGTCCCATTGATAGGCCGCCGCTCAAGAGAGTGAACAGGACTACGCCGATTGCCAGGGTGATGATGAGATCTCGTTGAGCGAAGCCGGCGGGCAAGCTGAGCGCGAGTGCAAGGGCTACCGCGCCGCGCAAGCCACCCCAGAACATCACCGTCTGGTAGCGGCCGCCTATTGCCTCAGCTCCGGGGAGACGGCTCGTGATGGGAATCAGACCAAAGACGGTTACCGCGCGCACCAACAGCACGATGCCTATGGTGATTGCGATGGTTCCCAGGTATTCGGCCATGGTGCTCAGCGATACGCTGAGTCCGACCAGCAGGAAGATCAGACTGTTGGCGACAAACGCGGCGTACTCCCAGAACCTATGCAGATATTCGCGTACCTGAGGTGTGAATCTCGTCGAGCCAAGCGCACCGACAACGATTCCGGCCCCGGTGCAACTTGGACCACCGGTTCGTCGCGAGCAAGAGCGATGGAGCGGATCATTAGGTAGCCGATGGCGGCACCGACGATGAGCCCGCCGAGAAAAACCACCGCAAAGTTGGCAATTCCGCTGCCCACGACGGAGGCGCTGATGGCACCACCTGCGACCACGCCAAGAATCACTCGAAACACGACGATGGCCGTAGCATCGTTGAACAGGCTTTCTCCCTCAACTAGTATCGCGAGTCGCTTGGGTGCCCCGAGTTCCTTGAAGAGCGCGACAACTGCCACGGGGTCAGTCGCGGCTATCAGCGCGCCGAACAGGAGGGCCGGCCCCAGGGACAGCGGCGTGACTGCCGCCATCAGTCCGCCGATCAATACGGTGGAGAGCACGAGGCCGGGAGCAGCCAGGGCCAGAACCGGCGCGAGATTTCGAGAGAGCAACCTGCTGTCGAGGTTGAATGCCGACTCGAAGATGAGTGTTGGCAGGAAGACGAATAGAATGATTTCCGGGGAGAGCGTCACGCTATTGAGGAACGCGAGCGGCTCAACCCGGTCGGCGATCGCGCCCAGAGCAAGTCCCACGATCACCAGGCCGACGGTGAAAGGCAGGTGGACCCGCTTGAGTCCGATCGCCGCCGCTGCGGCCACGAGCAGCAGCGCAACGACGGTGACGACGGTGGTTATGACAGGGTCGTGGTGCATGAATTAGCTGCCACCTTGGTGGCCTGAGACCTCAGCAGGATTCGTGCCTCCCCGTCTCGGCTACCTCCTCTACCCTCAAATCCGCCGCCACGCACACAGCAGCGGTCTGAAGCGACCGTAAGCGTCAGTTCGTGCCGGTGGGCTTGCCGGAGGTGTCCCTGTCGGTGATGGATGCGTCGCGGGCAAAGATACTGGTGGCAGGGTGTGCTGACGAGGTCAGTGGATCAACGGGTTGCTTCCGATTCGACGGTCTCTATTCGCAGTCAAGCTCACCTGGAGACGCCCTCGTCGTGGGAATGCCATCACCGAAGTAAATCGCACACGTCACGGGCGTTCCCTCATGAGCCGCCGTGGCGTACCAACCTGTCGGCAAAGCCGCTACGATCTCTACCTTCACTCCGTATGATATTGCATAGTCGGTGACCGCGCGAATGTCCGGCATGTAGGATCCGTGTTCCGCGAAGTAAATCTCTTGCTCCGTGGCAAGATTGCGCAGATCGCTCTTCATCGCCGCTATATACGCCTTCTCCTTCGTTGAGCAGGCGCACATTCTGGAGGTGGCCATCGTTGCAAGGGTGAAGATTGGGATGGCCAGCCCGAGCGCCGTGATCGTTGAACCTGCTCTCCACCCTTGGATACCCCTGATCATGAGGCTCAACCCGACTCCGGTGACAAAGCCGACCATCATGCCCGTGCTGACAGCAGACTGAAGCGTGGCGAAGTCGAGCACACTCGCCGGTGTCTGTAGGGAGGTGGTGAGCAGTGCGCCGATGCGCCGCAGGAGGGCCGTCGCCAGAGCCCAGAAACCGGCGGCGCAGGCCGCGACCTTCCAGGTTCCCGATGCTCCCAATACCGCAAAACACAATATGAGCCCGCAAAATACCTTCACGGGTGCGGTCCTTCCATTTCCGTTGTGAACAGCAGTGCGTTCCATCGCTACACCTCCTGCCTACCTACCTGGCTCAGGGAGGGAGTCCGGTGGCAG
>JBDHDY010000404.1:0-6009 GCA_039591275.1 Gemmatimonadota bacterium
GCGACCGGGGCCGGGGCTACTGGAGCGACCGGTGCAACGGGCGCAACCGGAGGCACGGGCTCTCAGGGAGCAACCGGAGCCACTGGGGCCACCGGGGCGACGGGTGCAACGGGAGCGACCGGGGCTACGGGCGCAACCGGCGCTACTGGCGGAGAAGTGGGCGCTGTCTTGTGTTGGGGCAATGATTCAGTTGCCACAAGTACGACGACTCGATATTTGGAGCCATATTACAACGAGAATCTTGCGACCACGAATGGAACGCTTAATCCACGCATCCGCGTACCGCGTGATGGCACCTTGCGGAATATGTACGTGAGACAGGGAGATCCTTCTACCGATTCAGACCCAATTGTCTATACAATCCGAATCAACGGAGTGGCCTCAACTATTACAGCTTCACTTGCTGGAACCGCAACGAATGGGTCCGATCTAGCAAATACTGAAAGTGTAAGCGCAGGTGATTCTCTCGATGTTGAAGTGACGAAGGCGAATGCGGTGACTCCTGCTGTTGAAGAGATCACCGTTACTGTGGAGTTTATCGGATGAGCAAAGAGCGATATACGAGAGGGCCTGGTTTTAGTCAGAAAACCCTCCAGCGGCATGTCCCGAATTCTCCGACTATCGCGAGTCCCGGGCCAGAGCTTGTTGATATCGATTTTCCGAGTGGAGTCCTAGGAGATCTTGATGACTTCATGGCGCAGTTTGGATATGTGCATGCGAGCACAGATCCCACTTCCCCAAACATTTTTATTGCCGAGGAGTGGCAGGCGACGGTTTTGGATCAAGACCTCTCGACGCCTCCTGTTTCCCCTGCAGATGGGGATCGCTACATCGTGGGTCCAGCAGCTACCGGAGCATGGGCTGGCCACGAAAACGAAATCACGGTGTGGAATGCGGATGATGCTGCATGGCTTTTCACCGTTCCTACAAGCGGCTTTTTTGCGTACCTCGAAGACGAGCAGCTTCTCTATTGCTTTGAAAACAACTTGTGGAACACCACATCCGGTGGCGGAACGGGCGCAACCGGACCGGCCGGCGCCACCGGCTCTACGGGAGCTACGGGTCCTGCGGGGGCTACAGGGACAGGGGCCACCGGGGCCACCGGGGCCACCGGGGCTGCTGGTTCTGATGGTACGCCTGGGGCCACTGGGGCTACTGGAGCAACAGGCGCCACCGGGATTGCGGGGGCCACTGGAGCTACGGGAGCCGCGGGGGCCACTGGTGCCACTGGTGCTACGGGTGGCGCCAATACGTTCTTCATGTTTGGAGCAGCGCGGGTATTCGCATCGACTACGACGCGATACCTGTTCCCCAGCTATGCAGAAGCCGGAGCGCAGACATCGCCAGTTCAAATCGAAATTCCTACCGGAGTAGAAGATTTTACTGCTATTCGAATGAACGTTAGGCACAACGTACCGTCTGGAAATGGCAACGACATTGTCTATACCCTTAGAGTTAACGGCGTGGCGACTGGGCTTGCGGTAACGTTGGCTAGCACAGGGACATCTGCTAGCGCGAGTGGGTCTGAGACCATTTCCGCTGGTGACTTGGTAGATGTAGAGGTTACGAAGGCTGCAAGTGTTACCAATAGCCCGGATGATATTGTATGCTTGATTGAGACGGAGGGCGCATGACAGTTATTAGATATCAGTGGGAAGGAAATGCCACTGTCCAGGAGATTGAGAGTAATATCCCCAGCGGCTTGGCGGCAACTATCGTTAACACCGGGGAAATGTTCATTGACATCGACATTACGCCAAATCCAGACGCCGCAGCACACCAAGATCTTGACGAGTACATGGCGACGTTGGGATGGACGTTCATCGCGGACGACCCCACGACTCAGCTTCCGCAACCAGCCGCCGAGCTTTTGTTCGGTGCCGAATCGGTTGCCACAAACACTACGCCCAGATATTTGTTACCAGCGTATTCCCCAGACCCGGCACCAACTGCCCCTGTTCAGGTACCTTTCTCGCGCGCTGGGACATTGAGAAATCTGTATATTCACCAGACCGGTGACGGCAACGGTACCAACATTACGTATACGGTGAGAATCAACAGCGTAGCCACGGCACTGGCCGTAACCATGGCGAGCACCGATGACGCCGGATTCAATATTGCGGATTCTGTCGCAGTAAGCGCAGGGGATCTCATCGACATTGAAGTGACAAAAGCCGGAGGGGTTGGTAATTCACCCGACGACATCACTTGCACGGTAGGACTTGTGTAATGAGTATTCAGCGCTACAAACTCACCCAGCCGATTCAGACGCAAAGCATGGTCAACCAGCTTCCGCAGGGAGTTGCAATTACCCTTGTGGGGCAGAGCCCGGGGATTTGTGTAGACCTAGACCTCGCACCTAGACCTCGCTGATGACTCTGGAAAGAGCGATTTGGATCAGTACATGGCGACGTTGGGCTGGACGTTTGTAGAAACGAGCCCCACATCGCCCAGGCCTGTTGTCGCTCCTGAATTCCAGTTGCCGGTGATTAAGCGCGAGACGACTCCGCCGGGATCTCCGACCATCGGCGACCGTTACATCGTCGGGACAGGCGCCACCGGAGATTGGGCCACTCACGACGATGAAATTACAGAATGGGACGGCACAGCCTGGCAGTTCACGACGCCAATTGATGGGATGACGGCTTGGCTCTGGTAGCTGGGAGCCCAACTCGCCCCGTGAGCTTGGCGTTTTCAATGCTGCGGATGCGATCCTTACTGCTTCAACTCCTCCGGTCGAAGTCGTTCGGAATGAGCGGGAGATGCTGGCGTATGCGGACAGCGGCGCGGCTGTTGTCACATACTTCACGGGCATCGTCCCTCGCAGCTACGTGCAATCGGCGAATCTTCGTGTACGCGTCTACTGGGTCGCGGCAACCGCCACCGCTGGTGACACCAGATGGTCTGCGGCTTTCGAGAAGTTGGTGATGAGCGCACCCAATGTCGATAACGACAACTTTGGGACGGATAAGGGCGTTAATTCTCCGACGAATGCTACGAATGGAGAGATCAACTCGACCATTATCGTCTTTGACAATGCGGAGGCTGATTTGATTGCGCCTGGTAATCCATTTCGACTCCGAATACGACGACAGAGCGGATCTCCAGGCGACACGATGGTGGGTGACGCCCAGCTTATGCGCGTCGTCATCGTGCAGTAGCTCCGGGAGAGGGACTCGAACCCCCGATCTTTCGGTTAACAGCCGACTGCTGTACCAACTCAGCTATCCCGGAATTATTGGTGCCCCTGCGGAGAATCGAACTCCGGTCTCCTGACTGAGAATCAGGCGTCACTGGCCACTGGACGACAGGGGCTTGGTGCGGACGGTGGGAATCGAACCCACGTTACCCGGTTGAAAGCCGGGCTTCCTGACCGTTGGAAGACGCCCGCGTGCGTCTAAAACCCACGCGGGAGGGACTGGTTATATCCTCTACTGAATCCCGCGCGGGCGCATTTCACCAGTGCGCTCTCGTTCATCGAGGCGCTGGCGACCGCACGGGCAGGTATTCAGAAGGAGCCAGAACATGGCAAGAGGGAATGTACGCGACCCATGGGGCCGTGTCAAGCGGAGCGCCTAACGGGACTCGAACCCGTACGTCCAGATTGGAAATCTGGCATGCATCCAGGTAACATTTCAGGCGCGTAGTATTTTTTGGAGCATCCGACGGGGATCGAACCCGTTCCTCCACGTTGGCAACGTGGTATGCGGCCAGCAACATCTCGGATGCGGTCTTTTGGCGGAGGGTAGACGAATCGAACGCCGCGGTGTCACCCGCCCCTGGGGTTCAAATCCAGTTGCCAACCATTTAGCGGTACCCTCCATTTAGTTTTGCGGAGAGTGTGCGGATCGAACGCACGCGACCTATTACAGCCGGCCTCTGGTTAGCAACCAGGCCCCTTGCCACTCGGGCAACTCTCCAGTATCGATATGGGGCGTGGCGCCCCCGGCAGGATTCGAACCTGCACCAGAACCGTTTAGAAGACGGTTGTCCTTCCGTTAGACGACGAGGGCGGAAAAGTGCCTACGCCGTCCTTCTCGAAAGGACATCGATACTGGAGGATGTACCTCGTCCGCCCCCACATCCCACAGATGAACCCGACCCGTCCGTGCCAAGGCACAGCGTGGGAACAAAGGTGTGGATGAGTGCGAAGAAGGTCATATCAGCCTCTGACCGGACCGTACATGGAGATCTGGTGGAGTGCAAGTTAAAAACGTCAACCCCGGAGGCCATCACATGGAGCGACCATGCCTAACTGCCTCCGGGGCCGCGGGATCAAACCGCGGTTAAGACCGGTGAGACGATGAGGATTCGAACCTCTGCAGTCCAGCGGGATTCGAACCGCCTCCGGATATCTCCGGCGTGCCTGTCACTTCTCGTCTCGGAGAGCCGGGTGGGATTCGAACCCACGTGGGCTTTCGCCTGCGGATTAAAAGTCCGCTGCAATCGACCGCTCTGCCACCGGCCCAAAGGGCAAATGGAGGAGCGGTTTGAGTGTGTCGTGTGTAATATACATGGTGAGCCGGGTGAGATTTGAACTCACGACCTTCGGGTTAAGAATCCGTTGCTACTAACCAGACTGAGCTACCGGCCCCAAACATAGGCGCCCGCGTACAAAAGCACGCGGGCTAGACCTTGAGTTTGGTGCCTCGGGACGGAATCGAACCGCCGACGCCCACGGCTTCAACGTGGCGCTCTACCAAAAACTGAGCTACCGAGGCGCAAAACTGCGGCCCCACGACAATCATGCCGCGGGGCTCGGTAAACTCGTTTGGGGCGCACGACGGGAATCGAACCCGCGTCTCCGAAGACACAATCCGGGGCCCAGCCACTAGACCACGTGCGCCATAAATATGGTGCTCGTGGTCTGTATGTAGTTGGGATGTCATTTGATTAGTACCAGGGGTCGGGTTCGAACCGACGCATCTCGGCGTTATGAGCGCCGCGCCTTCACCAACTTGGCTACCCTGGTAGAAGATATCTCTACCTCGGGCATGAGTTCGTCGTAGGTGGCGAATCGGTTCATCGGAAAAGTTGGCCCGTTTTCTACACATTACCAAGAGTCACACGGGCTACATGCTTTGGCTGAAAATTGGGAGCGGGGACCGGATTTGAACCGGTGTGCTTCGGGTTATGAGCCCGACGAGGTAACCTGACTCCTCAACCCCGCTAGAATTTGTTGGTGGGCATAGTAGGATTTGAACCTACGACCTTCCGCTTATCAGGCGGCTGCTCTACCAGACCGAGCTACACGCCCGGTGGTAATCTCTGGATCTTCAGTCTTCATGGATGGGTTTTCCGGTGTAGGGATGGGCGTTGTAGTACCCGATGAAGGCGTACAGACTCATGCAGCCTTGACGATATTCTTGCATGGAGGGATCTTTGCGGATATATCCGACTTCAATTAGATGCTCCCGACACCAAAGGGATTCTGGCATTGCCGGATGACTACATGCCTTGCATTTCTTGCTGTGAATCCCATTGTTCTTCTACCTTTGGTACCGGGTGAGGGGCTCGAACCCCCGACAATCGATTTGTAAAAACGCTGCTCTTCCAACTGAGCTAACCCGGTGCAGGATAATAGGCCCCAATCCGGGGACCCTGCGTGGGCATCACGACGATGTGGAGAGCGGAGCGAGAGTCGAACTCGCGATCTTCTGGGTTGCAACCAGACGCCATACCAACTTGACCACCCGCTCGATAGCAGGCCGCCAGAGGATCGAACTCTGTCTCTGGGATTTGGAGTCCCTGAGCGCCACCAGGACGCGACCTATACAGCGGAACTGTACAGAGGCGCCAGAGGGGTCCGAGTGTATGGAGCATGGTAAGCATGATGGAATTCTTTGTGGTGGAGGAGAAGGGATTTGAACCCCCGTCACCCTGCGTGCAAAACAGGTGCTCTACCGGACTGAGCTACACCCCCGTGGCGGTTAAGGTGCGGCCCCCTTTCGGGGGCTACACCGCCACGGCGGCTGCGGATGCGTCCTTTCGGTGGTATTGGATATTCAT
>JBDHDY010000405.1:0-3500 GCA_039591275.1 Gemmatimonadota bacterium
TCCAGGTCCCGCTTGATGATTCGCCCGCCGGGGCCGGTGCCCCGTACGCTGGCGAGGTCGATGCCTCGCTCCCGAGCCATCCGTCGCGCGAGCGGCGACGTCTTGATTTCGCCCCCGGCGACCCCAGGGCTCTCGTCTGCTGTCAGGGCTTGGGGTCCCGATGCCACGGTCGCGAGGGACCTCGCCGGCTGCTCCCCGGTGGATGCCTTGGCCGGGGCGGAAGTGGTGACGGCGGAAATGTCCTCGTCTGCCGTGCCGATGACGGCCACCAGA
The DNA here is from genome assembly GCA_039591275.1 of Gemmatimonadota bacterium. Taxonomy (GTDB): domain Bacteria; phylum Gemmatimonadota; class Gemmatimonadetes; order Gemmatimonadales; family GWC2-71-9; genus JBDHDY01. Next base: position 274 of record JBDHDY010000405.1, read on the forward strand.
TTACCCACTTCTACAGTTGTGCCCTCAGGAGCGACAATGGCCCGCAGAACACCGTCGCCTCTTGCGGCCAGCTCCATTACAGCCTTGTCTGTCTCCACTTCTGCCAGGATGTCGCCGGCAGTGACGGAATCGCCCTCTTGCTTCAGCCACTTGACGAGTTGTCCCTCTTCCATCGTGGGGGAGAGTGCTTCCATTACGACTTTGGTTGCCATGAGTCGCCCGGCCGGTGTTTAAGTCTTGTACGTGACCTGCTTGACCGCGTCGACGATCCGGTCGACGCTGGGCTTGGCAGCGCGTTCGAGGTGTTTGTTATATGGCATGGGTACGTCGGCCCCTGTGACCCTGAGCAGCGGTGCATCCAGATGGTCGAACGCGCCGCGCTGGATCTCGTCCACCACCTGTGCCCCGATTCCGCAAAACGGCCAACCTTCTTCAACAATGACACAGCGGTTTGTCTTGATCGCGCTGGCAATAAGCGTTTCGGTATCGAGAGGCCGGATTGTCCTGAGATCTACTACTTCTGCGAATAAGCCGTGGTCACCTTCGAGCCGTTCCGCGGCTTTGAGCGACGGCGTTACAGTCTTTGAATGACACACGATGGTGACGTCTGAGCCCTCGCGCTTAACGTCAGCCTTGCCGATGGGAATCAGGTGTTCCCCGTCGGGCACCTCGCCCTTGACGTTGTAGAGCATTTCCCCCTCCAGCACCACGACGGGGTCGTTGTCCCGGATTGCCGATTTGAGTAGGCCCTTGGCATCTGCCGGCGTCCCTGGGGCGATCACTTTCAATCCGGGAACGTGGGCATACCACGCCTCGAACGCCTGCGAGTGCTGAGAAGCCAGCTGCAGTGCCGCGCCGCCGGGACCGCGAAAGACAATGGGCATCGGGATTTGTCCACCGGACATGTAGCGCATCTTGGCGGCCGAGTTCACAATCTGGTCGATGGCGAGGAGGGCGAAATTGAATGTCATGAACTCGACAACAGGTCGCAGCCCGACCATCGCCGCCCCGACGCCCACGCCCGCAAAGCCGAGCTCCGTGATGGGTGTGTCGACTACCCGCTTCTCCCCGAAGGTTTCGAGCAACCCTCGACTTACCTTGTACGCACCTTGATACACTCCGACCTCTTCACCCATTAGGAAGACGTTGGAGTCCCGGTGCATCTCCTCGGCGAGTGCTTGGCCCAATGCTTCGCGGTACGTTAAGACAGGCATATCAATCGGCGTAAACGTCGGTGTACAGTTGCTCCGGATCCGGATCGGGGCTCGATTCGGCAAACGCGACGGCGTCGTCCACCTCTTTCGTCACCTCTTGGTCGAGGCCGTCGAAATCGTCTTGCGTCGCCAGTTTCTCCGCCTCGAGGCGCTTGAGTAAGCTGAAGATGGGGTCCTTTTCTTTCTGCTCCTCGACTTCCTCACGCGTGCGGTAGTGCCCGTGGATGGGATCCGACATCGAGTGACCCATAAAACGATACGTGCGCATCTCCAACAGCGTCGGCAGCTGGTCCACACGGGCGCGCTCTGCGGCCCGCTCGGTGGCGTCGAACACTGCGATCACGTCCATCCCATCCACCGTCTCCGCGGCCATGTCGTACGAGCACGCGCGCTCAGCAATGTCGTAGATCGCCGACGCACGTTCCATAGCCGTGCCCATCCCATAGCGATTGTTCTCGCACACGAAGATGGCGGGCAGTTTCCAAAGGGCCGCCATGTTCAGGGACTCGTGGAACACTCCGTTGTTCACCGCCGCTTCCCCGAAGTAACCAAGGGCTACGTGATGTTCACCGCGGTACTTGATGGCAAACGCGGCGCCCGTTGTCAGGGGAATCTGCCCGCCCACGATGCCGTGCCCGCCCAGGAAATTCGTCGAGACGTCAAAGAGGTGCATCGACCCCCCCTTGCCCTTGGAACAACCCGTCGCCTTCCCGAACAGCTCGGCCATCGCGGATCGGGCAGAGACTCCGCGCGCTAGGGCATGGCCGTGCTCCCGGTAGCTGCTGAAGATGTAGTCGTCCTTTCTCAGCGCCGCGATCGAACCGACCGCTACAGCCTCTTGCCCGATGTACAAGTGGCAAAACCCTCCGATCGAGCCCATCGCGTACGCCTCCGACGCCCGCTCCTCGAAGCGCCGGATCAGCAGCATCTGTCGCAGCAGATCACGATAGAAGTCGATGCGCGCGGGATCGAGCCCCGCTTCGGTAGAAACCATACTCATGGCGAGTCCTATTGAGACGGATTACGCGGACACAACTTGCTGCGCCTGCTCCCACGCGTGGTAGGAAGAGCGCACCAAGGGACCGGCTTCGACGTGACGGAACCCCATCGCGAGTCCCGCTGCGCGAAGTTCGCCGAACTCACCGGGTGTGTAGTAGCGCGCGACGGGGAGATGGCTCGTGGAGGGACGCAAATACTGACCGAGGGTCAAGAGATCCACATCCTGATCGCGGAGATCTCGCATGGCCCTGAGAAGTTCATCCCACTCTTCGCCCAAACCGCACATGATCCCGGATTTCGTGACCAACTCCGGTGCCATCGCCTTCGCTCGGCCAAGGAGTTCGAGAGCCCGGGCATAGCGACCACCGGGTCGCGCCAGCCGGTACAGGCGCTCGACGGTCTCGAGATTGTGGTTGAGGATGTCCGGCCAGGCATCGACCACCATTGCCAAGGCTGCCTTCGATCCCTTGAAATCGGGGATGAGTAACTCCACGGTCGCCTCAGGGACCCGCCGTCGAATCTCGCTGACACATCCTGCGAACGTCTCCGCTCCACCATTCGGGAGATCATCTCGGTCCACCGATGTGATCACGACATGCCGAAGTCTGAGTCCCGCCACCGCCTCGGCGACCCGGACGGGCTCTTCGGGATCGTAGGGCGCGGGAGTCCCATGAGCGACCGCGCAGTAAGCACAATTTCGGGTGCACACGTCGCCCAGCACCATAAAGGTCGCCGCGCGGTGCTCCCAGCACTCACCAATGTTCGGACAGTGGGCTTCCTCGCAGACCGTGTGGAGGTCGAGGCTTCGCATGAGGTTCCGGACCTCGACGTAGCTCGCTCCTCCGGGGGTTCGCACCTTGAGCCAGGGGGGCTTGCGCGATTCCGACCGTGCCTTGCCCATCGGGCTAGGGGAGCGGGTGAGCTGGACGTAATCCATGAGCAGGCCGAAACATACCCAGGCGAGTTAGACCAGGCCAGCGGTGGCGGAGCGAGTTTTCAACCGTTTGGTTGATT
>JBDHDY010000406.1:0-3479 GCA_039591275.1 Gemmatimonadota bacterium
CCCCCGCCCGCCACCCCCAGAACCACACGTACCACGATGGGTGCAGGACACGATATTCGACACGTCCGTACCATTCTGGGCGATCGACTGAACAGTCACACAACGCACCACACCAATCACACACACGTCGTGCGTCGCAAGCTCCGCACTCCGGAGAACACGCTGTCGCTGGTACGGCTCCCGGAATACGCCAGCGGCCTCCGCGTTGGGGTTTTCGGCTTCGGTGTGTGCCTTTACGCGTCGGCCTCGGCGTGGCCTGCGGCCAGCGTTTTTTCTTCCGCACGTCCTCTCCTCCGGCTCGCCGCCTCCGGCCGGGGCCGCCCGGGTCCGGGGCGGGCCGGGGGTGTGCCTGGGGATGGCACGATTGTTTGGTGGCCCGCCAACGGCCCCCGGTCGGCCCCGGCCTCGGCGGCTCGTTCTTGTGCATCTCCGGCGACGGCAACCGCCTCGCCTTTTTCAAGTCTCATTCCCCGGACACTCTTCTCAAAGGTTGGGTCGCTACTGTCGCCGCCAGGCCGATAACCCCGCGTTCTGTTGCGTCGGCCGCTCCAATGGAAACCCGCTCGGTGCCGACGCAACAGAACAGGGTTATCCGCCCGGCGGCATCTGGCATCCCTGCCACTCTTCTCGCTCCGCCCCGCGTCTGCACGGCCCGTGCCACGGTAGCCTGCAGGCCGATGTCACGGGCCGTGCCACATCTCGCGGGGCTCCGCTCGTCGGCGGCATCCATGCCGCCTCTTGGGGCTCCGCCCCAAACCCCGAGACCATCGCAACGCCCGCCCCGCCGTCCACCTGCCAAATCGCTCCGCTATGAGCTGAACGGCGGGGCTTGACTCGCTCACGGTGCCGCCTAGGCTCGACTACTGCACTCCGCAGAGGACCGGAGCCCGCTCAGGTCGCGTCGAACACCCTGTGCGGGCTCCCCGTCGTTCTTCTGTGTCCTGTCTCCGATCCGAACGGGTCTCGAATCTGTCAATCCTGACTTGACTCGCCGTTTTTGCTGTGTAGTGTCTGTGTAGTCCGCTCGAAAGCGGACACCTGCCCGATTGCCCTGTCCAGGGAGGTCCTGACCATGGGGCTCATTCAGTTCGGCGGCGGCGTCGCTCAGATCTCCGGCTCGATCGGCGGCACCACGTTTGCTCGAAACAAGGCTGGCTTCTACGCACGGAACCGGACCGTGCCCGTGAACCCGGGCTCGGCTAGGCAACAGACGATCAGGTTCGCAGTCGCACAGCTCACCACCCGGTGGGTCGAAACCCTGACGGCCGCTCAACGGGCTGCCTGGGAGACGTATGCGGCAAACGTTCACCTGCCTAACAGTCTCGGACAGCTCCGAGACGTGGGCGGTATCGCGATGTACGTCCGCTCGAACGTTCCCCGTCTTACGTCGTTGCTGCCTCTGATGCCCCTGGTCGACGATGCCCCGACCATCTTCGACCTGGGCACGTTCTCGGAGCCGGCGATCGACAGCGTTGACGCCGCTGCCGACACCGCCGACATCAGCTTCGACAACACGGACGCCTGGGCGATCGAAGTCAATGCAGCGATGTACGTCTTTGCGTCCCGACCCCAGAACCCCAGCGTCAACTTCTTCAAGGGGCCTTACCAAGCGGCTGCAACCATCCCCGGGGCCGTCATGCCCCCCATCAGTCCGCAGACGTTCAACCTTCCCTTCCCGGTCGCAGTCGGCAACCGGGTCTTTTTCCGGATGAACGTCACCCGTGCGGACGGGAGGCTGGCGAGTTCGTTCCGAACCTTTCAGGTCGGGAGTTAACCCGCCTCCCCCGGTCCCGGTGTTTGCCCAGTTCGAACGCCCGATCCTCACGTGTACGGTCTTCTTTGACCGTCAACTGACACCGGGTGGTACTGACCATTCGAACTGGTTGCTCAACGCCGATGGCCGGAAGTGGGAGCCCCAGAACCCCCAAGCCGCGGGCTCGTCTGTTCGCTTCACCTGCCACCCCGCGGGCATAGCCATCGGCAACCGCGTGAGCTACCTCGCGGCCCCCCCCGATCTATTCGGGGAGTTCGGCATCCCGGTCGAGCGGTTCATCGCCTTCCCGGTCACTGTGCTGTGATCGGACGCGACGTTCGAGCGAATGACGTGATGTGTGTTCTAATTTGGTGCACACACCACGTGTAGATTTCGCTTGACACAGCACCACAAGACCTGGTATCAAGCCGATGCGGTGCAGAGATTTGACAGGGCTCTGTGCCGTGCAGGCTTCAGAAAGCCGTGGCCCGGACGTGTCCGCTATGACCGCCCGGGCCACAACCTTTGGTGCACCACACCGTTGACCCGGTGCCACCATACTGAATCCTGCCTTCAATCCTGTCATTGGCGAGCTGAGAGTGCCCACCTGCACGGCCACACTCACGGCGGCTGCGAATCTTCCCACTTCACTTGACCCCCCAGAAACAAAAGCACAGTCCGCACTACACCACGCGTGCGACTGCCCTGGACAGCCGATCAGCCGCTTGGAGCTCACGGGGTCGTCCGCTGGGACCCTGTCTCAAGTGTTCCGGCACTCGGGCTGGGCACGCCAACGAAACCTCGTTGACGCTGCGTTGATCCGAACGAACCAGTCAGTCTCCCGTATCCTGGCGTTCGAGTCCTGCGGCGACGGGGCCTACGTACTCAAGAGCAACGAAGATCCTCCCCGGTACCGCGTCGCGGGGTCGAGTTGCCACGATCGCTTTTGTCAAGTGTGTGCGGCTGAGAGATCGCAGGCCATCGCCCTGAATGTGATCGAGCGACTCGGCCAGCAACGCTGCCGGTTCGTGACGCTCACACTTCGGCAGACGTCGGCTACTCTGCAGGCCACAATTGACCGCCTGTACGACAGCTTCCGCAAGCTCCAACGCTTGCAGTTCTGGCGGCAACGCGTGAAAGGTGGGGTCGGATTCCTCGAACTGAAACACAACAGCGACGCCGGAACCTGGAACGTCCATCTCCATCTCCTCACACAGGGCAAGTTCATGCCACAAAAGCAGTTGTCCCAGACCTGGCTTCAGATCACCGGGGACAGTTTCATTGTCGATATCAGGATGCCCGGCGGCAAGGAAGCTGTTACCAGGTATGTGACGAAGTACGCCAGCAAGCCCTTGAACACGAGCTACCTTTTCGACTCCCATCGCCTCGATGAAGCGATCCTGGCAGTCAAAAACCGCAGGCTCTGTACGACATTCGGTGGCTGGAGAGGCGTTCTCCTTGTCAAGCACCCGGACGAGGAAGCCTGGGAAAACCTCGGTAGTCTCGAGGACTGGATCAAACGGGCTGCACGTGGGGACCAAACTGCCACGAATGTGCTCCGACAGATCAACGCCGATCGTATGACACTTGCTGTGGAAGCCCACCCACCACCCCCCCGCCCGCCACCCCCAGAACCACACGTACCACGATGGGTGCAGGACACGATATTCGACACGTCCGTACCATTCTGGGCGATCGACTGAACAGTCACACAACGCACCACACC
>JBDHDY010000407.1:0-3478 GCA_039591275.1 Gemmatimonadota bacterium
TCGAGGCCGCTGTTCTCCAGCTCGGCCTTGAGACGCTCCTTGAGCTCAAACCCCGCGTGATCCGCGCCGATCGGGACTCGTTCACCCATGTTTACTCACCCCAACAGTCCGTTACTTCACTGCCTGCGTCTTCTTTAGCCGAGCCTCTTCGATGCGGCGCGCCGCTAGATGGTCGGCCGCAAGGTAGGACGGAATCCCCTCGTCGCTAGCGATCTGCAACACGTGGAGAATCGTGTCGTAAATATGCTCGGCTTTCTCATGTGATTGTTCGAGAGTCCAGCCCTCGATCTCGGCGTTGACGTTTATGAGCCCGCCACTGTTGATCACATAATCGGGCGCATAGACGATACCGCGCTCTTCTAGCAAGTCGCCGTGGCGATCCTCCGCCAGTTGATTGTTGGCGGCACCTGCGACGATATCGACCTTGAGCTCTCCAATCGTATCATCGTTGACGATCGCCCCTAAGGCGCAGGGCGCAAAGATATCCGCATCGACACCATAGATCTCGTTATGGTCAACAGCGCGAGCACCAAACTCATCTACGATGCGCTTGATCTTCTCGTCGTCGATGTCGGTCACTATTAGCTTGGATCCTTCATCGTGGAGAAGCCTGCACAGGTAATACCCCACGTGGCCGCATCCTTGCACACTCACTGTCTTGTTCGAGAGGGAGTCAGTGCCGTAGCGAACCTTGGCGCACGCCTGCATGCCCCGGTAAGTCCCCAACGCCGTCACTGGAGACGGATCTCCCGAGGCACCGGCCAAGCCGACGACATGCTTGGTCTCCTGGTGGACTATCTCCATGTCGCTGGTGCTGGTGCCGACATCCTCCGCTGTGATGTACCGCCCCCCCAGCGAATCCACGTGACGTCCGTGGCTCCGGAAGATGCCCTCACGGTCAGTCGTCTTATTGTCACCGATGATGACGCTCTTCCCGCCACCCAGTTTCAGGCCCGCCACCGCGGCCTTGTGCGTCATCCCCCTTGAGAGACGGAGCGCATCCATCAGCGCTTCGTGATATTTTTCGTAATGCCATAGTCTGGTGCCACCCAGCGCGGGGCCGAGCACCGTGCTGTGGATGGCGATCACTCCCCGGTAGCCCGTTTCCGGGTCGTACCACAGGCTGACCTGTTCGTGCTCGTGCTCGGCGAGGAGGGCAAAGGTGTCGCCCTGCAAACCCTCGGGGACCGGGGCCGCGCTAGGAAGAGAGCCCACGCGCGATAACAATCCGTTGGATTTCGCTTGTGCCTTCATAGATTTCCGTCGCCTTTGCATCGCGGAATAACCGCTCTACGGGATAGTCACGCATGTAACCGTATCCGCCGAAGATCTGCACGGCTTGAGTGGTTACCCACATCGCCGTCTCCGACGCAAAGAGTTTGGCCATGCTTGCCTGTGAAGTTACCGCCTCGCCACGCTGTTTGGCCAATGCGGCCTCATGCAGCAGCGCACGCGCGGCGGCGATCCGCGTTGCCATGTCGGCAAGCTTGACTTGAATGCCTTGGAATTCACGGATCGGTTGTTCGAACTGCTTTCGCTCCCCACTGTACTTCACGGATTCCTCGAGGGCCGCCCGGGCAATGCCCAGCGCTTGTGCCGCCACTCCCATGCGGCCTTCGTCCAAACCCTCCATTGCGTAGACGAAGCCATGCCCCTTCTCACCCAGCAAGTGCTCCGGCCCCAGACGTACATTCTGCAAAGCGACCGAGGTGGTGCGGGATGCACGCAAGCCCATCTTGTCCTCTGGCTTTCCCGGTTGCACTCCCGGCAAATCCGTCGGAACGACGAACGCCGAAATCCCGCGAGCGCCCCGGTTCTTCCCGGGAGCGTCCGTACGCACCATCGTAATCATCACATCGGCAGTATCGCCGTTGGTGACCCACGCCTTCGTGCCATTGAGAATCCACGATTCTCCATCCCAGTCGGCGCGCGCCAGAAGGCTCGACGCATCGGATCCGCTGTCGGGCTCCGAAAGCGCGAACGCACCCAGCATCTCGCCGCGGGCCATGGGTTTCAGCCAGCGATCTTTCTGTTCCTCGCTGCCCAGCGTGACCAACAAGTACGAAGGAAGCGAGTTGTGAACGGCCACGGAGATGGCGATGCTCGCGTCAGCGGCGGCTATCTCCTCGACAACCATTAAGAAGGTCAGCGGATCAAGGCCAAGTCCATCGCACTCCGGGGGCACCGACATGCCAAGGAATCCCATCTCGCCCAGCTGACGCATCAACTCACGCGGATACTCCTTGGTACGGTCGAACTCCGCGGCACGAGGCGCAATTTCACGCTGCGCGAAGTCCCGCGCGAGAGCTACGATCTCGCGTCGCTCTTGCTCAACCGAATCCAACACGTCAGCCGTAGTCATAGAAACCGCGACCGCTCTTTCTTCCCAAACAACCCGACGCCACCATCTTTCGCAGCAGTGGCGATGCCCGGTACTTGTCGTCACCTAACCCACGATGAAGAACCTCGAGGATATGCAAACACACGTCCAGGCCAATGAGATCTGCCAGAGCCAGAGGCCCCATTGGATGATTCATACCTAGCTTCATAACCGTGTCCACTGCCTCGGGCGCCGCGACTCCTTCCATCACGCAATACACCGCCTCATTAATCATCGGCATCAACACACGGTTGGACACGAAGCCGGGATAGTCATTCACCTCGACGGGTGTTTTCCCAAGAGACTTTGAAGTCTCCACTACCTGCGAGGCCGTAGCGTCAGATGTCTGTAACCCGCGTATGACTTCCACGAGCGGCATCATCGGCACAGGGTTCATGAAGTGCATCCCGATGACCCGATCAGGGCGCTGAGTCTTCGCGGCAATCTCGGTGATTGAGATGGACGAGGTGTTCGTGGCGAGAATTGCACCGCCCTCACCGTCTTGCAGGGCGAGCCGATCGATTTCTGCAAACAGTTTGAACTTGACGTCCGGCGACTCAGTGGCAGCTTCCACCACCAGTCGGGCTCCAGATACCGCGGTTAACTCGGCCGAGGTGGTTATCCTGCCGAGTGCCCCGTCTCGCTCCTCTTCCTTGAGGCTCCCTTTCTTAATCTGGCGATCCATGTTGCGCCGGATCGTTCCCACCGCCTTGTCCAACAGATCCTGCGAGATATCCACCAGCGCAACATCCCAACCATTTTGCGCAAACACGTGCGCTATGCCGTTCCCCATCGTCCCCGCACCAATGACAGCCACTCCCGTCACGTTGCTGCACTCCCCTCTTCACGTATGTCGATGTTTCTGACGAACCACACCAAAGCGACGCCGAACGTCACCGTCGCCGCCAAACCTCCCTCCGGCCCAAACAGTCCACCCGTTATCCACTCCGGCCCCCCCGCACGGTACTCCACCAGCGGCAGGTTGAGCCCCAGGCCACTCACCGGCGCATCCACCCCGACACCCAGACCAGCGTTCCACCCGAGATGCACCCCCCAGGCTGCCGGAAGACCACCTCGGCCGAAGAAGGCCGCACTCAT
>JBDHDY010000408.1:0-4605 GCA_039591275.1 Gemmatimonadota bacterium
CTCGGTTCTGATGCCGAGACCTTTATTTTTTGATGGCTTTACCATGGCTGGCTCACCCTCCATTCATCCACACTGCGTTACGGCATCGGCGGCGGGTGAATCCCGCCGAGCTGAGGCTGGATGACGTTCCCGTCGCGGGGGCAACCGGGAAGCGGCGCCAGCGAGCGTCTCGCCGCGCTCGCCCGTCACGACAAGTGGTTCCTTTCGGGGGGCGATGGCATCATCTGGGCGCCACCGTTCCCCGCGTGGCTCGACCGTCCCGGGTTCTGGGATGAAGCTCACGTCTACTACCACGCGTTCGCTCCGCTCTTCTCGGTCACCGTAATCGCTCCCGACGGCAGCGAAGTCCAACTCACCAGGCGGGAGATGCAGTGGAGGCCGGATCGCCTCCGCGTTTCTTGGGAGGCCCCCGACGGGGTAAGCATGCAGGAGACCAGATACGCCCTGCCTGGCGGGCGGTTAGCATCGGCGTGGGAGGTGCCTGGCCCGGAAACCAACAGTAATGGGCCGGATGCAAAAAATGTGAGCGCTCACTTTGTAGCTTTCTCTGCCCAACCAGCCGACCAGATCTCGCAAATCCGGGCGGATCCAACCGGCCATGGCCGCCTCCGCTGGAACCGGGTCCTCCGTGATCGGCGCAACGTGGAGATGTGCGTCGAGGCATCGTTGGGGGTGGACGTCAGCCCAGCCGGTTCGGAGCGGGTGCCGCCCGCGCCAAGACCCTCTCCACCAAGGATCGCGGCCCTCCGTTCCGAACCCTCGGCGGTACAACCAGTCTGGGCATATACTCCGTTCCCGGAGCGATGGGTAGTCGGGAGCGGCCTCCAAGAAGAGGTGCGGGTCGATGCGACGACCGGTGAGTCCGGTACGGAAGACCTCGTCTATTTCGCGGTCTCACAGGCAACAGGGGCAGTAGGGGCAGGAGGGGCAGAGGGGGCTGAAGGGGCAGCGGTCGTGACGTTCTTCATCGACTTGTGCGTTGCGGGGGACGACGTCCCGGTCACTCGCCGGTGGATCGGCCGCGGCATCGATGCGACCGAGCCCACGCAGCCGTGGTGCGATTTCTTCGACGACTTTCCGCGGCTCAGCTGTTCCGAAGCTCATCTATCCCGGTACTTCGACTACCGGATCTACGGTTTGCGACTCAACCGACTCGAGCCGGGGGTCGGTAACATCAGGTATGCCGCAGTGGCCGAAGGGATCGGGTATTTCCACGTTCCCATCACGTACAGTGCGCAGTGCCACATGTGGGAGACCCGGTGGTGTCGTGATCCATCGATGGCGCGCGGCTCGCTTCTCAACTTCCTAGCCTGTCAGAAGGATGACGGCTCGCTGCACGGGCGGCTTTACACAAATCATCTCGAACAGACCGATTTCTATCATGCCAACTGGGGCGATGCGGCGCTTGCGATCGACGCCGTGCACCCCGATTTCGGTTTCCTCACCGAGGTCTATGCCGGGCTCTCGCGCTATGCGCGGTGGCTCGATCGCACACGCGACCAGGAACAGTCAGGCATGTACGACATCGTCAACCATTACGAGACGGGTCAGGAGTACATGTCCCGTTATCAGGCGGTCGACCCCGAGGCGGATCGTCACGGGTGGGAGGATCGGATCCGACTCAAGGGGATCGACGTGACGGTGTATGCCTATCAACTGAAGCGCGCGCTCTGCACGATGGCATATCGACTGGACCACGGGCGACAGGCCGCTGCGTGGAGTACGGAAGCCGATCGGATCGGCACGGCGATCCTCGATCAAATGTGGGATGAGGAGATCGGCCTCTTCAGCGACGTCGAGCCAGCCACAATGGAGAGAACCCGTGTGAAGGCTGCGGTATCGTTCTATCCTCTGCTCACGGACCTCGTTTCACCACCGCAGCTTGCTCGGCTGCTAGATCACCTCACAAACCCCAACGAGTTCGCAACGCCGTTTCCGCTTCCGTCATCGAGTCGCGACGACCCGCTGTTCGACGCATACGCGCAGTGGAAGGGTACGCGACACATGTGCCCCTGGAATGGACGCGTATGGCCGATGACAAACAGTCATGTCATCGAGGGGCTGCTGCGGCAATGGCATCGGGGACGGCGCGAGGTGGGGACGCACACCGCTCAGCTCCTCTCGTCATTCGTCAGGATGATGTTTCACGACGGCAACCTCGAACGGCCAAATTGCTACGAACATTACAACCCGCTGACGGGGCGTCCATCGATCTACCGCGGCATCGACGACTACCAACACAGCTGGGTCTTGGACCTGATCATCCGGGGTGCCGCCGGACTCGAACCCACCAACGACGAAAAGCTGTTGGTCGATCCGCTGCCACTGGATCTAAATGAACTCTCGTTGAGCGGCGCCGTGGTGCGTGGACGACCGGTCTCCATTGTGAGGCGAGGATCGGCCATCGAGGTAATGGTCGCCGGCACGCATTACGAGAGCGAGGTGGGCGATCCGCTGGAGATCTCGCTGTGAGCATTGCGGGCGGCGACCGATCGGTCAGGCTCGTCGGCGTCACCAAACGGTTCGACGAGGTGACGGCCGTGCACCCGATGGATCTCGAGGTCGGAGACGGCGAGTTGGTCGTGCTCCTCGGTCCGTCAGGCTGTGGGAAGACCACCGTGTTGCGCATGATCGCCGGGCTCGAAGAGCCCACAGCCGGCGAGATCTTCATCGGAGGCCGCTCCGTTACAGATCTCGAACCGGCGGTGCGAGACATCGCCATGGTCTTTCAGAACTACGCGCTCTACCCACACATGACCGTCCGCACCAACCTGGGATTCGGTCTGAAGATGCGAAAGCTCAACGGGAGCGACATTGCCAAAAAAGTCGAGCGCGCCACCGATTTGTTGGGACTTGGCGGGCTGCTCGAGCGGCGCCCAGCTCAGCTTTCAGGCGGACAGCGCCAGCGAGTGGCGTTGGGCAGGGCCATCGTGCGGGAGCCACGAGTGTTTCTCTTCGACGAACCGCTCTCCAATCTGGACGCACGCCTCCGGGTCGAGATGCGAAACGAGTTGGCGGCCCTTCACAGCCGACTCGAGACGACGATGATCTTCGTCACGCACGACCAAGTGGAGGCGATGACCCTGGGTCAGCGAATCGCTGTCATGAACGCGGGAAGGCTGCAACAATTCGCGGAGCCGCTGGAGGTGTACCGCGAGCCGGCCAACCTGTTCGTGGCCCGCTTCATCGGCACTCCGTCCATCAATACAGTGGAAGGGGAGGTAGTTCGCGACGGAGGAACGCCGACGTTCCGGTGCGGCAACTTCACGATTCCTGTCGGACCTTCCGCTCCAGCCGGGGCGACTACGCTAGCGATACGCCCCGAGGCTATCACCCTGGTAGACGCGGATGCTGGAGATGCTGATCTCGCTACCACGATCGCGCGGCTCGAACCACTCGGCAACGAGTTGCTGGTTCACGTGGTAGGACCTGCGGGCATGCGGTGGGTGGTGCGGGTTGAGGCAGATCGGGAACTGCGCGGTGGCGTTCATCTATTTCGAGAGGATGGGACACGGGTTTAGTAGGGTGTAGGGCGTGGAGGCAGGAGGGGCAGGAGGGGCAGGAGGGGTAGGAGGGGCAGAAAGGGTAGAAGGGGCAGGCGGTCAGGCCCTTCGTGACGGACGCCTGCCGCCGTCCTGAGGAGCCCTGCAAAGCAGGGCGTCTCGAAGGGTGGCGGCGTCCTCCTCAGGGCAAGCGGGCAGAGCGAGACGGTCTAATGACGTCACACAGAACACAGACTCCTCGGAGCCGATCAGCGGCAATCTGCGTGTTCCAGCGCAATCTGTGGCCCCGCAGATCTGTGGCTCTACTCACTGTCGCCGCCACCCTAGCTACCGCCTGTAGGCCACAGGGAGACACTCCTTCGATAACCCTCCGCGTCTTGCATTGGGCCGGTGAAGCGGAAGTTACCGCCGAGCAGCGCATCGCGGACCGGTTTTCCGAAACGCACCCCGGGACGCGTGTGATCGTCGAGTCGGTGACGACGAACTTCGGCGAAAAGCTCGCAACCGCCATCGCATCCGGGACACCGCCCGACGTGTTCTTGCTGGACTCCCCGGACTTTCCGGCCCTGGTCGAGCGTGGTCTCGTACTCGATCTCGCTCCGTACGCGGCGCGCGTGGGATACGAGCGCGACTCGGTCTTCCCGGAAGTGCTGGACATTTTCATGCGCGGTCCCCAGTTGTTCGCGCTTCCCAAAGACTTTACCCCGATGGTGATCTACTACAACCGCTCGGTGTTCGACAATGCGGGTGTTTCCCATCCGCCGGAAGATGGTTGGACATGGGAGACGTTCGTCGATGTTGCTCGGGAGGTGACCCGTGATGTGGACGGCGACGGCCGCACTGACATCTACGGCTTGAGCTTTCCCAGGCGATTGTACGAGTGGGTGCCGTTCGTTTGGTCTGCCGGTGGTGACATCTTGAGTCCCGATGGCAGGAGAGCAGCCGGATACCTCGACTCGCCGAAAACCGTGGCGACGTTTGAGTTCCTTACATCCCTCTACAACCGCTGGCACGTCGTGCCACCCGCGCAATTTCTCCGAGCCGGCGACCCGATGCGGCGCGGACGTTTCTACTCCGGATCCCAGGCGATGTTGGTGTCGGG
>JBDHDY010000409.1:0-4917 GCA_039591275.1 Gemmatimonadota bacterium
TTGTCATCGACGTGTTCGCTGATGGCGCCGAGCCCGTGCAGATCACCGCCGGTCCGTTTCCACACTCCGGCCTTTCCTGGACGGCGGACAGTCGACTCATCCTCTACGGCGCCACGCCCCCCAAGGGAGACTACCACGCCGACTACGAACTGGACTCGGATATTATGCGAATCGCCGCGGCGGCGCACAGCATGCACGATGTCTTGACCGGCGGCGACCCATCGGATCCGCGCATCCTCGAGGAGAGCATGGCCAGCCGGGCCAACATCCCCCGTCCCGACGCGCACTCCGATTTCGCCGCGACGTACTCGCCGGACGGCCGGCGGATCGCGTACATGCGTCGCTCCCTCGACCGGCACACGGCGGCCCGCAACACTGAACTCGTGGTGATGAGTGCAGATGGCACCGACGAATACTGCGTCTCGTGCGAGTTAGACCGTTCGGTGCGCTCGTACGACTGGGATAGCGACGGCCGACTCTATTTCACGGCGGGAGATGAGGGTGTGGTTCCGCTGTACCGCACGCGTCCGGATGGCACGCAGGCCGAGAAGTTCGTCGGTGGCCCGCGCGGTGTACTCTCGTTCGACGTTGGAGGCGGGACAATCGCCTGGGTGGAGATGAATCCCACAGACCCCAGCGAAGTGCACGTAGCAGGGCTCACCGGTGAGGATGAGCGACGCATTACGGAACTCAACGATCACTTCCTCGATACCGTCCATGTGCAACCATACGAGGAGATGTGGTACCGAGCACCAGACGGTGCGCTCGTGCAGGGATGGGTTATACGTCCGCCGAATTTCGTTGCGGGGGCGCACCCACTCGCCGTCGAGATGCATGGCGGGCCGCACGTCATGTGGGGACCGGGCGAACAAACCATGTGGCACGAGTACCAGATTTTGGCGGGTGCCGGCTATGTCGTGTTCCTATCGAATCCACGCGGCAGCGACGGTTATGGGTTCGAGTGGAAACGAGCTATTCACCGCAACTGGGGAGATCTCCCGGCGGCTGACGTTCTGGCGGGCGCAGATTCGGTTCTCAGGCGAGGTTGGGCCGATCCCGAGCGGCAGACCATCACCGGTGGAAGTTACGCGGGGTATCTCACCGCCTGGATCGTCGGCCATAGCGATCGTTTCGCCGCAGCTGTGGCACAACGAGGTGTGTACAACATGCTCTCGTGGTACGGAGGGTCGTTTACGTGGCGGCTCTACGAAAGCGAGTTTGCCGACATCACCACACCGCTCCTCATCATGCATTCCGCGCAGGATTACACCTCGACCATCGCCAACGCGGAAATCTTATTCCGTGCGCTAAAGGTGCTCGGCAAAGACACGGAGTTCGTCCGGTATCCCCGCGCTAGCCACGAGCTTTCTCGATCGGGCGAGCCGAGTCAGCGCATCGATCGGTTGCTTCGCATTCAAGAGTACTTCGATCGTTACGTCCACCCGGCGGCGGATGTGCGGGGCAGGTAGCACAGGAGAGGTGGTGACCCACAGCGCACGGTAAGGCGCAGGTGGGGTGATCTCCGCTCAACTGGCCGAGAGTGAACTCCCGCCGAGTCCGTTACTCGTTGGAATCTACCGCCCTGGAGTGAACGATCTCGCGACAGGACGTACAAAAGTCCACCGACTTCAAATCGATTTCCTCAGCGTAAGTCGACGCGTGCATCACACAACCAGGATCGGAGCAGTGTAGCAGCCCGAAGCTGTGCCCGAGCTCGTGCACCGATTCTTTGAGCAGGCGCCCAAACAGCAACGAATCGTCAGGTGGCAGGCCGTAGACTTCTGCTCGCAGCCGATGAATGGAGACCACCGCAGCCCTTCCCTCCAGCTGTGCCTCACCGAACACATAGGTGAGGACGGGCGTGAACAGGTCGACACCGGTCACACCAAGGATTTTCTCTGCCTCACTGGAGGGGTGGTCGAGAAGCATCCGTAGCAGGCGTGTCGAGTTATACTGGCCACGAGAGGGATCGAAGGCGGTCTCCGGATCGAACCACGGCTTGCGAAGGCGGATGGGCACTTGGAGACTCTGCGTCAGCCTTTCACCCAACTGGTCGAGCAGATGCTGCCGATCCGACAGATAGAACGGCACGAGGTCGAGGCCCAGCATGGCCATCTACCTGTGCAATCCGTACTTCTTGATCTTGTTGTACAGCGTCACCCTGTCAATTTTCAGAATCTCCGCCGCCCGCGTGACGTTCCAGCCTGTGCGATCGAGAATCCGCTCGACGTGGAGTCGTTCCACCTCCGCCATTGAATCGCCCAGCGGGAGGTCGTTGGCCATATTCAATTGCAACGGGAGGTCATCGGTCTGAATCGTTGGCGGCGTGCCCACCACCAGGGCTCGCTCGATGGCATTGGCCAATTCTCGAACGTTGCCGGGCCAGCCGTAACGCACGAGCATATCCATCGCTTTGGGATCGAGGTCGGTGAAGGCCCTGTTCATCTGCAGCGAGTATTTCTCGAGGAAGTGTTGTGCTAGGATCGGAAGGTCCTCCCGCCGCTCCCTGAGCGGTGGCAGAGAGATGGTAAACACATTGAGCCGAAAGTAGAGGTCCTCCCGAACCTGCTCCTCCTCCACGAGTTTCTCCAGATTCTGATTGGTGGCGCTGATGAGGCGGAACTCGACGTTGACAGGCTGGCTGCCGCCCAGTCTTGTGAACTCTTTGGTCTCCAGGACGCGTAGCAGGTCCACTTGCGTCTTGAGGCTGATCGAGCCCACCTCGTCGAGGAACAACGTGCCACCGCTCGCCATCTCGAGCTTACCTTTCCGCCGGTACTGGGCGCCGGTGAACGCCCCCTTCTCATGCCCGAATAGCTCGCTCTCCAGAAGGGACTCCGGCAATGCGCCGCAGTTGACAGGGACGATGGGAAAGTAGCGCCGCTGGCTGTTGGCGTGGATGGCCTGGGCAATGAGTTCCTTACCGGTGCCGCTTTCCCCGCGGATCAGCACGGTGGCATCAGTGTCAGCGACGGAGCGAACCAGCTTCAACACTTCTTTCATCTGCGGACTCTCGCCCACGATGCGACTCGGAGTGGAGAGCTGATCGATCTTATGGCGCAGTTGCACGTTCTCGGACTTGAGCCGCCGCTGCTCAGTGGCCCGCCTGACCATACGGCTCAACTCATCTGGGTCAATCGGCTTGGTTACATAGTCGAAGGCTCCTTCCTTCAGCGCCTGAACTGCCGTTTCCACCGAAGCGTACGCGGTAATCATGATGACGGCCAGCGCGGGATCGATCTTGCGGATACGACGCTGGAGTTCCATGCCGTCAATGCCGGGCATCTTGATGTCGAGGAGAACCACATCCCACGCGGTTTCCTGCAGCTTCGTCAACGCCTCATTGGCGTCCTTCGCGCTCCCAGTCCGGTATCCATCCTTTTCAAACCAATCCTCCAGCGAATCCCGCACTGAGAACTCGTCATCGACGACCAAAACCCCAACCGAACGCTCCTTCTCCGCCCTCATCCTTCACGCCTCCTCCCGGGCACCGGCTTGCGGCATGGTCCGCTGAGTTCTTCCTGCACCGGCGTCACCGATGGGTTTCGTTGCCTCGCTGCTATCCCACGCTGGCCGCCGGGGCAACATGATATGGAAGGTTGTTCCCTGGTTGACTTCGGACTTCACGTCAATACTGCCCAGATGATGTCGCACGATCCCATAGACCACTGCCAGTCCGAGTCCGACGGCCTCCGAGCGGTCCTTGGACGAGAAAAACGGCTCGAAGATGTTCGGCAACACCTCCTTGGGTATGCCGACCCCCGTGTCGGATATCGTTATACGAACGGACTCCCCCACACTCTCCGCCACCAGTCGTATCGTTCCGCCGTTGGGCATCGCTTCGACCGCGTTCATGAGCAGAGCAAGCAGTGCTTGCTGAATCTGCCCTGCGTGACACACAAGCTGATCGTCACCCTCTAGCAGCTGCGTCTCCAAGCGAATGTCCGCCATTTCCACGTGGTGTCTGACCAACATCACCGAGCGCTCGAGGATCGGGTTGAGCTCATGTAGGGCGAACTCAGTGCCTGACGGACGGGCGAAGACCAACAAGTTGCGCACAATGTCTCCGCTCCGGCCCGCCTCCTTCTCGATCAAGCTCAAGTATCTGGCCAACTTGTCCCGCTCCGGAATCGTGGCCTCGCTCTCCCTGATATTGCGGTCGATCAGCTTCGCGTAGTTGAGAATACCCGCCATTGGGTTGTTCAACTCGTGGGCGACAGAGGCGGCGAGTTTTCCCAATGACGCCATCTTGTCCATATGCGCCACCTGCCGCTGCGTCTGCGACAACTCCGCCGTCTTCTCTTGAAGCCTCGTTTCCAATCGATCTGACCACTCAGTGATTTCGTTGTGGGCTTCACGCAGATCACGCGTCATATCGTTGAAGGCCGTGGCGAGCTGCCCGATCTCGTCGTGACTATCGACGGAGATTTCGGTAGCGAGATCTCCGCTCGCCACCCGTTCTGTCCCCGTGATCAGATGCTTCACCGGCCGGCGGACCAGCCTAAGGATGAATGCGGCCGACAGAATGCCGGCGAGCAGTGCCATCAACACGGCGGCGATCAAGGCCTGACGGCGCGCCGTCGCCATGCGCAGGTCGGGCTCGGCCATGGACATGGTCACGTCGAGGACGCCGAGAATGCTCTGCTCTTGCGGATGGGCGTGGCACGCTGCGGTGTAGCATTCCGGTGCATTCTCGATCGGGTTGATCAATCCCAAGACTCGGCCGCCGTCCGGCCGGCCAAAGACGCGAACCCGGCTCCCTTCAGGCACGGATTGGAGCGGCACCTCCTGAGTGTGACAGCTGACGCACGCCTCTGCGCGCAGATCCACACGCTCCCCGATCTCCTCCGACGCCTCCGAGAAGATGATTACGCCCTGTTTGTCGTAGATGCGCACATGCTCTACACCCGGCGCATC
>JBDHDY010000410.1:0-4120 GCA_039591275.1 Gemmatimonadota bacterium
GCGCCGAACCGATTGGGAACCTGCCTGCCCTCACTCCCGATTTCCATCGCAGTCGCGGTTGACGACGACGAATTAATCTCCGCGGGTGTGCTTGTCTGGAGCGTATTTACGAAAACGTAATTGGCCCCGGTGTCTCCGTTGAATTGAACAGTCAGGGTGCCATCGCCAAAGTCGGTAGGGCCGAGCGTCGAATGAATAATGAATAGGTGTGTGTAAAGCTGAGAAACGGTAACGAACTCAATTGCGGTAGTGGTTGCCGCAAGTTCCTGATGCTCAAGCAACACAAAATCACCGCCGCCGCCCGTCGGCTCAAGCGTTTCCAAACGCCTTACGCGCCGATCCAAATCCATAATGCGCGCCGCCATTTCTTCGCTAATTTCCGGAGAAGGGCTCATCGATTTCCGTTCTTGACCGCAAGGTTTCCCTGCCGTTTTCGTCAATCGTAAAATTGATGTTGTTTACGATCCCCTCGAATTCTTCGTTTTTGTAGCGCACCGTCACCTTGTCGCCATATGCCCAATCAATTCCATACGCGGATTGCGGAGTGTCCAAAAGCTCGCCCCGAAACGTTCTTCGCGGGCGATCGTTTTGCAACCGCTCGAAAGCTTTATCGGCCACGCCCTGAATGGTCGATTCTTCGCGCGCATCCTGAAACGCCTCGCGCTTGGCCCAGATCGACCGACCTATCCGCAACAAATCTTTTTCGGGGTCAATTACTCTGTCGCTCTCTTGCCCCTGGCCCCCGCCCCAAATGTAGTTGTGTTCTTCGCGATGATCGACCCTCAAAAATGGGCTTCGGATGTTGTTGTTCTCTTTGGAAAATACGACCGGGCGTTGGCCCGTTCGCGCGGTGCGGTCCGCGCCAATTGAGTTGACGTAGGTGTTGAAAGCAAACGTTCCGGGGCCGGTTGAATCTACATCGAAGTAAAGCGGTGTGCCATGAGTACCGGATGCTTCGCATATTTCAACCAGAACATCTAAAACATTTCGCCACGCAAAACTGCGCGCGACTTCCGGAGCCGCGCCAAAGTTTGCGGTTACTTCGAAATGGTCCGGCGGAAACGCCCTCGGCCTGCCCGCCTCGGTCAACTGCGCGTCGACTCCCATGTTCTCGCGCACAATCGCCTTCAACATATCGTCGGCCGGCTCGGTCTTTGAGGATTCATCACTCCCCGCCGCGTGGGCAATTATGCGGCGGTCCAACAATCCAATCGGGTCTTCACCGCCCATTCGCAAACGTTCGTCTTCCGGGCCGGATTCAAACCAATCCCAATAACGGGTGAACCCGACCATCTCTAACCGATCCTCGCCGCCCTCGGGCTTTCGGTAAAACTCCAAGATGCGATCGACGTCTGGTAGCAGGGGGTCAATGTCTCCCGGCAAAACAACCATCCACCAACCCTGACTGTTTACGAACCGCCCGTATTGCAAACTTGACCAACGGTTAAGTTCGGTCAGATATTTTCCGTCGTGAGTCCTGACAACTATCCGGTGCTTTGCGCCCATACTACGTCGTCAAAGCTCCAATGACGGATTCCCCACCGCAACGAGATTTCGGTGTTGGCGTCGGTGTCGCGGGCAAAGAAGGCCAGTCGGTTGTTTCCGGGGATCAACTTGAAATCGGATAAGTCCGAATCGGGCAAAATGCCGTTTCCAACGTTCCCGTGATAATTGCTAACAAAGTTCTGTTTGCCTTGACGGAAATCCAGCGTCACGGTTTCGGTTGGGTCTACCATCAAATCCATTCGGATCACATCCCCGGTCGTCTGGTTTTCCAACCACAGCAACCGGGCGGGGCCAAGCACTTCTAAAATCACATCCGCCGAGGCCTTGCCCCGGTTTTCGATTGTATGTATGAAAGACGCCTGCGCGGCCGTTCCGCCCGTAATGAAGCCCAACCAAATGTCGCGCCCGTTCAAAAGAAGGCCAAGGACTTCGTTGCCCGGAAGCGGCAATTCAACATCAAGATGCGAAAACGAAGTTCCGTTCCAGCTTCCAACCCGTTCCGCAAAATCGGCTCCGGTCAACGCGTCGAAACTGCCGCCAAAGTAAGCGCGACCCCGTTCGTCAACCTGTATATTCCGAATGATCTTGTTGACGCCTACAACCCCGTCGCCTTCTTGACCTAACGGGAGCCAATCTTCGCGCGTGTAAACCGCAATATTGTTCGCGTCCACAACGCCGATATTTGTAAAGTTTCCGGCGATGTAAAATCTTCCATCGGGTGCAAGCGCGGCCCTTCGGGAATCGGAATTCTCTACTCCGTCCGTTCCCGGTTCATCAAAAACATTTGCGGCGTAATCGTAGATTGCAACCCCGTCTAAGTCTCCGGCCGTTCCCCCGACTTCCCGATCGAACAGCCCCGAAATCATCGGAGTTCGGCCGTCTAAGTCCATTTCTATCCCGTAGACCACAGTTCCGCCCGTTGACATATTCAGGCCCGGACCAAACCCCACCGTAACAAAGCTGTCCGCCGATACGTCATAAAATGCAAGATGGTTTAAGGTGATCGTACTCAACTCGGAATCCACAAAGTTTCCGCCGATGTATAAATCCCCGTCGCGATTAACGGCTATGGCGCGAACGGTATCATCCAGCCCGTCGTCCTGGCCCATCTCGGACCATGAATTTCCGTCAATGTCGTAAGAGGCGATTCGGAATGCGGTTGTCCCGCCCACGCTCGTAAAATCTCCGCCAATGTAAAGCGTCCTGACGGTTGGGTTTTGCCCCGGCCCGATTGCAATTGCCCGAACCGATCCGTTGCCCAATCCGGTTCCGACCGCGTTCCAGTTCTCCCCGTCCCACCGCGCGATTCCTCGCGTGTTCGCAACGCCGTCCATCGAGGTAAAAGCCCCGGCCGCGTAAACATCCCCGGTCACGGGATCCCGAGCAAACTCCCGCACGGTCGAATTGGCTCCGGCGCCTAACGCCTGCCATTCGCCGTCAATCCTTGCTATGACACGATCCGCCCCGGCAACTTCTTTACTGCTCGTCAATTGCTGTACGTCCTGCCCGTCCGATAGCCAATACGGTTCAACCGCCAGCATCCGCACACCAAACGAATTGAAATAAGGGAATCGAAGATCGCCGTCAAATTCAAGGCCGGATTCGTAATGCCCCATAATTTCTACGGAGTCGGTTCCGTCCTGGTATCGCATCAAGAACGGTTGCGCGCCGTGCGATCGATCGGGTTTGATTAGTGCTTCTAGTCGCTCTCTCAAGATGTGGATTTCTCGAAGCGCGGCGGGCGATGCAACCTTAGATTGCGCCTCTTTCTTTGCCCAAAATAAAAGGTTGACTGACCGCGGCAGGGGCTTGAAGTTTTGGATCAAAGCCCGATCTTGCGAACCGAGGTCTTGAATATTTAACCGGATCGGGGGCATTCCGGTTCCGGACGCCTGGGTGACGTAAACGCCGACGTCCTCGAACTCAAGAACGCGCGGCCTGCCGGTCGAAACCGTACCGACCGCGTACTTGAAGATGCGTTGCGCGTTCCGGTCCACCGAAAATACGCATCGCCTTCGTGGCGATCCAAGTCCAACTCAAGATCGCCGTCGATATAGGTCGTCACATGCGAATTGGCTTCGATTTGAAAGCCGTCCAGATAGAAGGTGACGGATTGAATTGATCCGACCGTTTCGACATACAGCCGGAGGTCGTTAGATAAGTTCCCGCCTGTTCGGCCCAACACTTCGAGCCGGGTCCAATGGTTATCGTCGAGCGTCAACCGCTCCGTGGAAAATTCAATTCCGTTGGTGCCATCCGCCAGCCGCGCCCGAACAATCCCCGTGCCGCGGACGTAAACCGAGCCGCCGTAGAAGGTGTTTTGCGTTTGCGGATCCAAACGGAAGTAAGCGCCTTCCTGCAATCCAACCCCATCCGTGACAACCTCTAAGGATGCCCGCCCCCACCGCGCCCGACTGAGCGATCGCAAAATCGTTGCGCCGTTGTCCAGGTATCCGGTTGCGTTATCCGCGAGGCGCGGATTCGTCACAAGGTTAGTTCTGTCTTCCGGTTCGAAAATAATCAGTTTGTTTGTCATGCTCTACGTTCACCCATGAGGGCCAGCAAATTGAAGTCGGCCGCGATCTGTTCGGCCGGGGCCTGAGTATTGATTGAC
>JBDHDY010000411.1:0-6499 GCA_039591275.1 Gemmatimonadota bacterium
TGTCTTGGACCGCACCACCGGATCGGAGCTGTGGAATGTCAATGTCGGCAGTCCCGTCAACTCTTCTCCTGCCGTAGCCCGAGGCATCGTGATCTTCGGCAGCAGGGACGGAACGTTCTACGCCTTCGACGCGCGATCCGGACGAGAGCGGTGGAGGTTCGAAACCGGAGATCTGATCCCCTGGGAGTGGGGGTTCGAGGGGTGGGACGCGTACACCTCGTCTCCCGTGGTCGCTGACACTCTGGTGCTGTTCGGCGCCGGCGACGGATTTCTCTACGCAGCAGAGCTCACGAGCGGGAGAGAGCTGTGGCGGTTCGAGACGGAAGGGCGGATACGCTCGTCTCCCGCCGTGGCTGACGGCGTTGCCTTCGTGGGAAGCGCGGACGGTTGGGTGTACGCTGTCGAACTCGCAACCGGACAAGAGCGCTGGCGCGGTGAGACGGAGGGCGCCTCCCTCGTGTCCGCCGAGTTCGGGTTCGACCGCAAGTCGATCATTGCCTCGCCGGCGGTCGTCGATGGCACGGTGTACGCTGGGTCGCGGGACGGTCATATGTACGCGTTCGATCAAGAGACGGGGGAACGCAGGTGGCGCGCAGATCACCGTCTCTCATGGGCGATGTCGTCGCCTGCAGCGCTGGACGGGGTGCTCTACAGTGGCACGTCAGACCAGCTGTTCGTGCACGCGCTGAACGTCGACTCGGGTGAAGAGATCTGGAGGTTCGTGGCCGGGGGGTACACGTGGTCCTCTCCTGCACTCGTGGGAGGTACGCTGTACATCGGCGACGGTGGCGGCCATCTCAGAGCCCTCGATCGCGAGACGGGGGAGGAGCGCTGGACATACCGTGTTGGCGGAGGCGTCTTATCCAGCCCGGTCGTTGCTGACGGTGTGGTGTACTTCGGAAGCGATGACGGTAGCGTCTATGCGCTCCACGGTGAAGGCGGGTTCCCGCACTTGGCCGTGTTCTGGGATGATGACCTGCGCGACTTCACATATTATCAATCTCACGCCTCTACTAGAGCCTACTTCATGGAACACGGCTACCGCGTGCTGAATGCCGAGTCGCTGGGGGAGTTCATGGAGGAGCGAATCAGAGATGGAGAAGCCAGTGTGGTGGTGTTTGCCATGGATCATCTGCCTCGGTCGGTAGCACCGGAGCCTGCGGACACGGTGCTGTTCCGGCGTTATCTGGACGCAGGTGGGAAGGTCGTGTGGCTGGGTCTTCCGCCGATGATCCTGAAGCGCGATCCGGAAACAAATCGCGTGACGACCGTCGACCGAGGCTCCGTGCGCGCTCTCCTCGACGTAGACATTGCCAGCGCAAACTCCGATTCCTACGGGGCGGCTACGACGGATCTCGGAAGGCAGTGGGGTGCTCCGACCTGGTGGATTGCCACGTTGGCCATCGACTCATCGGGCGGCATGGAGATCCTCGGACTCGACGAGAACGGACGGGCCGCTGCGTGGGTCAAGTCCTACGGCGGAGCACCCGGCACCGGGTTCGTCAGCCTCTCCAGGGAGCGCAGTTCGCTGGATGACTTAGCGGCTATCCGTGCGATGGCGGAGTACGGCATCATGAGAGGCGGTCGGTGATCATCAGGCTTCGACGCGCTGCGCTGGTGGGTGTTGTGCGAACGGCTGAAGCCGTGGCTCGGCTGGTCTACCCGTAAACGGGAGCTTTATAACCTCGCTTCAGCGAGCGAACAGCCGAGCCTGCCCTGAGGAGTGCTTCGCAGAAGCGCGTCTCGAAGGGCGACGAGTTCACTCGTTCGCATGCCACGCCACCACACCTAGCGCCAAATCCCCTTCTCCATTACCTTTAGCCACCGTAGCACGAACCGCGAGCTGGCATCTTCTCCCCCGTGTAGAATGGTACCCGCTCAGGATGGGGTACCGGCGCTGCACCCGTCGTTCCATTCCTCAGGTTCAGACAAACAGACACACCGTCACCAGGCGACACGAATGTTGTCCTGAACGGATGCGTGTGCGATACGAGGAGCATTATTGATGAAGATGTCGTTCGAGGCCCTGGGCCTTGCGCCGGAACTCTTACGGGCCGTCGACGAACAAGGCTACACCGTGCCCACACCGATCCAAGAAGAAGCGATCCCCATCGGTCTGGCCGGCCGGGACGTGGTCGGGTCTGCGCAGACCGGAACTGGCAAGACAGCGGCGTTTCTGCTGCCCATTCTGCAACGCTTAAATGGTGACCGCAGAGGTGTGCTCAGGGCTCTCGTGCTGGTGCCGACTCGCGAGCTCGCCGAGCAGGTGCTGAACAGCGCACAGGCATACGGCCGCCACTCGGCAGTGAAGTGCCTGGCGGTGTACGGCGGCGTGGCAATGGCGCCGCAGACCCGTGCGCTCAAGAACGGCGTCGACATCGTAATCGCGACCCCGGGACGCCTGCTCGACCACATGGGCCGCGGGCACGTAGACTCCTCGAAGCTCGAGGTTCTCGTTCTGGACGAGGCTGACCGAATGCTTGACATGGGGTTCGCTCCGGACGTCAACCGGATACTCGAGTCACTGCCTTCCGAGCGCCAGACGATGTTCTTCTCGGCAACTATCTCAGGAGATGTCGACCGGCTAGCGCGCCGTGCCCTGAACGGGCATGCGGCTGTAGATATCGGTCGGCGAGCGGAGGCCGCCGAGGGAGTGGAGCACGTGCTCGTAGCGGTTGATCGAGCCGAGAAACGCGGTGTGCTTGCCAGGATGCTGCAGGAGGTTCCCGGCGACGGACGCACTCTCGTGTTTACCCGCACCAAATTTGGGGCAGAGAAGCTCGCGTGGCACTTGCGTCGCGAGGGTACGACCGTAGCGGCGTTGCACGGTGACAAAACGCAGATCGCCCGTGGCAAGGCCCTCGACGGTTTCAAGCAGGGCAAGATCCGCGTGTTGGTGGCCACGGACGTCGCCGCTCGAGGCATCGACGTCGAGAACATCGTGATGGTGGTGAACTATGACGTCCCCCACGACCCGGAAATTTATGTCCATCGCGTCGGTCGGACCGCGCGGGCAGGTGGTTACGGCGTAGCGCTGACGCTCATGTCACCGCACGAGTGGCTCTTGATGCGGGACGTGGAGAAACTGATGGGGCGGACACTGGCTCGGGAGGTCGTGCCAGGCTTCGAGCCGGCGATCGCCCCGATTCAGCCCGAAGAGCGGGCCAGAGATGGCCAAACGGCAGCGGTCATCCCTGAGGTTGCGGAGAGGCGGCGCTCGCAAAAGGTAGGGCCGCGGATGAGCGCCGCGAATAAACGCCGACACTTGCGGATTTACACGGACAGGCGCCTCACCCTCTTTTGCCATGGCCATCGGCGAGGGTGAGGCGCCTTATCACGCAACTGTACCGACCGGGCAACGGCTGGCCCAGTAATCAGGCGCTACGGCATTGGGCTGGGAAGCCCGAACTTGTAGTGGAAGCCAACCCCTGCCAACAGCGGATTGGCACCATCGATATTCTCCCAGTCAAGAGCGGCGTCCAGACCGAATCCACCCGGCAGCGTGAAACCGATGCCGGCGGAGATACCGATACCCGCCTCCGTGTTCGATGACCCTCCTCCACTTCCTCGGAGAATTCCGACGCGCGGCATGACCCACGGGGTTACGTCTGCCCCCGGGCTCGGGATGTTGCCCTGGATCGCAAGGCCAACCGGAACCTTGAGCAGCGTGAATCCCCCATCCTCAAGCCAGCCAACACCGGTCTGAAGCGTGAGCTTCACCGGTGCGGCGGGGACCTGGATGAAGTTGATGGCGAGCCCGGCACCCAGGGTGACGTCCGAGCTTCCGTTGAAGACCGGACCGCCCTCCGCCCAGAGACTCACCATGGGAAGGGCTACGGTGATCTTCCCGCCGACGAAGTTGTTCTCACCCGACTCACTGTTGATTCCCCGCCCGAACTGACCGGCAATGAAGACCGCGGGAGCACCAGTGCCGGTGGGCGCCGCGTAGAAGGGGTTGAACATGGTCTGCGCGTTCGCCGTGCTCGTCCGGAGCGTGAGGCCGATACTGAGGACGGTGACGGCCAGGATCAGTTGCTTCATTAGAAACCTCCTCTAACTTCGATGCAGTGCAACTATCGAGGTCGCAGGAGTCAGAGTCAATAGTTTTTCTGCGCCGACCTTTGCTGGCGTGTTTCAAATTGTGATCTCGGTCACAATCTCACGCTGCGGACAAACGCGGATGATTGCGCGGATGCCGCAGATGAATGCAGATGTTGGCAGATTCACGCTTATGAAGGGCAGGGGCAGGCTACCCCGCTCCTTTCCCCACGTTGCTAGTTTTCACCTTCGACCAAATCACACCGGCTACCACTAACGTTGCTAACAGCGCGCCTCCGCCCAGCGCCAAGTTTGGCTGCGTCACGGCCACCAGCACCAGAATCATCACGTACAGGATCACCGCCAGCGCGGGCAACCAAGGGTAGCCCGGAACGCGGAATGGTCGGTGCTCATCTGGGTGCATGCGCCGGAGGCGAAAGAGAGCGACGAGGATCATGGCGTCGACGGAAATAGCGACGAACATCATGAACTGGATGAGCAGCTCGAACGAGCGGGTCATCGCTAGCAGGAACACGAGCGCGGTGATCAAGAACAGCCCGCCGAGGGGGGTACCTCCCCCCGATACGCCGACGAGGCCGGCTGGTGCCAGACCACTCCGCCCCAGCCCGTAGACCACCCGCGGGATGCTCAAGAAGTTCACGTTGATGCTGCTGAGCAAGATGATGAGAGACGTGACGGTGATGAACGTGCGCCCTGCTTCCCCGAACGTCACTGCGACTGCATCCGCAGCCACGAGCGGTGAGCCGGACATCTGCGCGGGGGAGAGTGCGCTCAGGAACGCCACGTTGATCGCAAGATAGAGTACCGCGACGCCGACGGAGCCGAGAATGAGTATTCTGGGTAACCTCCTGCCGGGTTCACGGATCTCCTCGGCCATCTTGACCGCATCGTCCCACCCATAGTAGGTGAACGACACGGAGAGATAGGCCAGGGCAAAACCGAGCAACAGACCGCGCTCCGGCGTGATTGTGGATTCCCATGAGGCACTGGTTCCTCCGATTAGGCCGGCACCTATGATGACCAGAATCAGCAGGACCTTGATGGTCGTGACAACGTTTTGAAAGACTCGTCCCGCCTGGAGTCCCATGAGGTGCAACAGGAAGAGGCCTAGCACCACGGCTGCTGCCCAGCCACGGATGCCCCCCCAACCAGTCAGCAGAATCATGTACTCGCCGATGACGATGGCCTTGGATGCGGCTGGAAAGCCGCCACGGGTTGCAATGACCTCGCTCCACCCGGCGACGAAACCACCAACAGGGCCGAACGCCCGCCGCGCATACGCGAATTTCCCTCCAGCCTCCGGGTACATTGCGGCCATTTCGGCGAAGACCGTGGCAGAGACGAGCGCGATAGCAGCTCCCGCGACCCATGCGAGCAGAATCAGCCACGGTCCCCCGAGGTAGCCCGCGATCAACCCGGGCGTACGAAGGATGCCAACACCGATGACGAGCCCAACCACGACGGCAAGCCCATCCCACACGCCGAGAATTCGCTTGAGACCAGCTTTGGAGGTTTCTGCACCTTGCTGAGTCACGGCTACGTTGTCCTTTCCCGCTAGGTCCGGCTGAGCGTCGCGTCAGGCACCCCGCGTCGCTTACGGACAGGGAATGATGAGAGTGTCACATGGCGACTCAGGAATCGATCCTGGCAATGAATATTTAGTTCCGGAAGCGCCACGGCTAGAGCCTGATTTCCGTCCCTAACCTTCCGGCGGCGAGATCGTCCGCGTCGGTTATCTTGTTACCCATGCCCATTGAGCAATTCGCCACACTGCGTCAGTCGCTACCACGGCTTGGCCACTTGCTGACAAAGCTGAGGCCAACGTACCATCTGGACTCGGTGAGCGCTATCGACGCCGAGTTCCTGCGGGCCAACGGGATCCGCGCCGTGTTGTGGGACGTCGACGGCACGGTGATGGCCTATCACGTGGGCGATGTCGATACCCGTTTTTCCCACGTGCGGGAGTTGTTCCGGAACGGCCCCGCCCGCCACGCCATTCTCTCGAATTGCCACGAACAACGCTTCGAAGAGCTGGGAGAGATCTTTCCTGAGGTGCCGCTGTTACGCGGTTACCACACCGCGGGCGGATCCGTCTTTCGCCACAAGCTCGATGGCGCAGACACACACAGCCCGCAGGCGGTTGCGGAGTTATTGGCGGCGGGCGGCCGGCAAATCCGCAAACCAAGCGGTGAGTTGATTCGTTTTGGCATGGAGCTGCTTAAGGTGGATGATGCGGCGGCGGTGCTGATGGTCGGGGATCAATACCTCACCGACGTCGCCTCAGCGAATCTGGCAGGTGTTAGGTCTGTTAAAGTGAAGACGTTCCGCCGCGACACCTTCCCGCCCGATATCCGGCTCAGCCAGCGGATCGAGCGGCTCCTCTATCTGATCGGCTCCCGGATCGGCTGACCGATTGGCCTCCGGGGAACGGTTTGCCGCC
>JBDHDY010000412.1:0-3438 GCA_039591275.1 Gemmatimonadota bacterium
GTCGGGGCAGCCCAGAGGGCCACCCCCACCACTAGGGTTAGTAGAAGGGGTAGCAGTCTCATCTGGGTTGCTCCTATACAGTCCTGTTAGGTCTATTGCGACCAAAGGCCCACCAGTCTACGAAGACCATGGTGTCTTGACCAGCAGTGGGACCATTGAGCGACTCAATGGTCGGAACCAGCGCAACAGTGTGGTTGGGACACTGGTTGTCCAGAACTGTAGTGTGAGGAATCCAATCACCAAGCGGCGTGTCAGGGAGTACCCTTCTGTGGAAGAACTGGATGCGACCGTTGTTGGCATTGTCGTTCATGTCGATGACGTTCATCCTCAGCGCCAAGTCGAACCACATGGTGTCACCAACAGTAGTTGCCCCGTTGGCCAAGGTACCATCTACCGCACCAGTCCCATACAACTGTGTGTAGTTGGTACCTTCGGCATAAGCAACACTAGCTGTGCGTTGAGCAACACCGTTGATTGTACCAGCCTCGTCGATACAGAAACCCACAAGGTCACCAGTCTCAGCCTGTGTGATAATGGGGGTAGTCATGATGATACCAGTTGAGGTCATAATGCTAGTATCACCAGCTGCAGCCCAACCAATGAACACCTTGCCGTTCCAGTTACCATCTCCAGTAGTAGTGATGTCAGCTCTCAGACCAAGGCGGCAAGCAAACATCCACTGTGTATTATCAAGGGCTGTTGCGGCAGCCTTGGACCCGTACCCACCAACCGTAGCAGTCTCGGGAATCCAGAGGTGGGGGAAGTCGCCACCCCCAGAGCTGGCAGGCAGGGTACAGTTCACCCTGTCGAGTTGCATACTACCGCCGTTGTCCTCATCGGTGCTGGTGGTAATGGCGATACAGGAGTCGTAGTTGGCTGTTACTGTGGCAGCTGCGTTCATGCTGATTACGTCGCCGTTGACAGCACCGACAGCAGCTTGGTCCTCCGTGAGTATCCACCCCATGGTTTCCCAGTTGGTAGCTCCGTCGAAGCCCTCAGCGGGCACACTCCCGTTGAAGTCGTCGAAGGTGGTGATCCAGTCACATTCACCGGTGAGGGCTTCAAGGCTGAGGTCTTCAGCCGCTCCACCCATCGCGTTCTTAGAACAGCCCAGCGGCTTGCTATATCTTCCAGAGTAATTCGTCGCCATTTCCATGTTCTCCTAGTTTCACCAGCCTTACGGCCAGCCCCACCCAGTGTGGGGCCAGTACTTGGCTAGGAAGTTGGTTTGTCACGTTCCCGGGTGCCTCGTATGGATGAGGCAGAAAGTCAGCCGCTCTGGTACGGGGGTGGTGGAAGCTGCTGTCCACCCCACGTCAACGGTGTCGCCGAAGTCCATTATAGTCTCCGACGGATTTCTCATCACACCCCACACGCCCACACCATTACAGACTAACGGAGTAGCCAGTAGATCGTTGCCGCCGAACTTGGGTTCTATGGTGACGGTGGACCTTAGGGGGTATGTGCTGCACCAGACGTGTGTGATGGAGACCGACCCATCAGCCATCCAGACATCGTCCATTGGCCCGTCGGAGGGGTCGATCCCAGTGCTGGGCTGCCACACCGTCGTGCAGGCACTGAGGTTGCCGGACCCGTCAGCAGCAGTGGGCTGCGGCAAGCCTAGTAATAGTGCCGTGGCTGCTAGCAGGAGCGGTGCCCAATTAGTCAACCTCATCGTTGTCCTCAATGGGGTAGCCGACCTCGGCCATGAGGATGTAGACTTCGGAGAAGTCGGTTCCCGTACCGGTAGCCAAAGAGTTGAACTCTATGAAGCAGAGGTCACCACCCTGGCAACTGGTCGTACAGTCGGGAGTTACCGTAGCTTCCATGGGCTTCGTGGCGTTTGTAGTTTCTCCTGTGTAATCGACTGATATGGCTGCCGTCCCCCAAGTATTGTCGATTACCTCATCTGTACCACGGCACTGAGCTAGTACGTTGCCGTTTAGGATTTCGTCCGGTACAGCGTTCACATTGACCGTGTCAAACCGGACGAACAGATCACCGCCGTCCCAGTTGTCGGTCATAATCAACTCGAAGCCAATAACACCACCGTCGGCATCGGTGCAGTCCACTGTGCGTAGGACGGACGGACCCCCGCCGATTTGGACGTTGGCGTTGGTGGTGCAGGTAGCTTGGAGGCCAAAGTTGGCTGCCGGGACTCGGTGGACGATGCTGGGACGGGCGGTTCCCTCGTACCTTATCTTACCGGTTTGGTCGATGGCAACGTAGTTGGTAGTCGTTTCCCCCAACCTCACGTCGTAGTCGCCTGCGGCAACACCGTCTATGAAGATCGGGTTTACAGCCGCGCCTCCAGCTTGGACACCAAGTCTCATCTCGGTATCCTCATCGTTACCGGCGGTGGTACCATCGGTAAGGACAACCGCAATAACACCGCTACCTGTTTCAGCTCCAGCAGCGTCACTATCATTGAAGGTAAGAGTGGGAGCTGTGTTATTGATCTCCACGCTCCCACCTTCAGGAACCGCTGTGTAAGTCTGGGTGTTGGCCCAAGCAGTGCCTACAGCAACATTACGACCTAAATAGACTGTGCTAGCACCAGCGCCATTGGTCAGAATCCCCACTTGCTCGGTCAGGGCAGCGGCACCAGAGTTCACCGCTAAGGCCAAGTCACAGTCTTGGAGAGTGACACAGCCAGCGAGGATGGAGGCATTGACAGTAGTGGGGATACCGACTCCGGCAGTGCTGTCATCGAAGGAGATAACGGGGGTCTCATCGGTAATGGTGATGTCACCGGTTGTGCCGGTACCGCCGCTAGCCACGTAGGCGGTCCCGTTACAGGTCACCTCATAGCCCAGCGTAGTATTGTAGGCCCGATAACCTCTGAGGTTCGTCCCACAGGTAGGTAGGCTACCGGTAGCCATGTTGTCCGCCAAGCCTTTTCCTGAGAGGGGCTGACCAAAGGCAGGGGCCGCTAGCAGGAGACCAGCCAGCAGTGCAAGTAAGGTTCTCATGGTAGTCTCCTATAGGGGCCTGATGACGACAAAGGCACCTGCGGTGTTGGGCACTAGGTCATTCTGGAGGCTGTTGCCGTTACCGTCTAGCACGTCAATGCCAACTGCGTTGTTGTTGGCCGCTCCGGTGTCGAAGGTCCATTGGGTACCGTTGCTGTAGAGATTCCCGGCTTGACCCACGGCGTTGGCTTGGGTGGGGGTAGCAAGGGTGCCGGCACCATCCGTAGCAAAATAGCGGCAAACGAAGGTGTTGTTGGGGGTCCAGCGTTCAACTAGCCGGAAGGTGTCGCTGATTTCCAGACCGGCCATCATGCTACTACGGCTCACGGCAGGCTCAACTGCAATGCCTGTGATGACAGGCGGATCGACTACCGCACACTCCACAAGCTCGTTGCTGCCATCCAGCACCACTGGCTCACCTTCCCGGAAGGTTGCTGCGGTGATGTTGGTGCGGAAAGCTGCCCGG
>JBDHDY010000413.1:0-7442 GCA_039591275.1 Gemmatimonadota bacterium
CGTGCCGATGACAACACCGATCGCTGCCATCCCGAATCCCTGGCGAATGACCTGCCGGATCACGTTCGTCGTCCTGGCACCCAACGCCATGCGGATGCCGATCTCGTTGGAGCGTTGCGCCACAGAGAAGCTGAGCACACCGTAGAGCCCTACCGCAGCAAGGACGAGTGCTGCCCCTGCGAACACGGCGAGCAGGAACATATTGAATCGCCGGGATCCCAGTGAGTCAAATACCACCTGCTCCATCGTCTGCACGTTAGAGAGAGGTTGTTCGGGATCCACCTCCATGACTGCGCGCCGGACTGCCGTGGTGAGAGCGCCCACTTCTAGGTCACTCCGCACGACCAGAGTCATGAAGGGCAAGGAAGCCTGCAAGTAGTGCCGGTATGTTTCCTCTCGCGGCGCTTCATCGAGTCCGAAGTGGCGTGTGTTTCCGACTATGCCGACAATGGTGACCCAATCCACGTCTTCGCCGTCCGGATCGTCCCACGTGATGCGCTTACCGATTGGATCTTCACCGCGCCAGTAAGTTTCCGCCAAGGCCTCGTTGATCACGGCTACACTCGGCGCTTCGACGTTGTCCGTTTCCTGGAAGAGTCTTCCCCTTATAAGAGGAATACCGATGGTCTGGAAATAGTCTGGCGTTGCGATCTGGTACCCCGCAAGTGGATTTTGTTCTCCGGTTTCAACCACGAGGCCTTCAATGGAGAATGCAAACGTCCCGTTGATGCCGGCGTTCACAGGAAGGCTCAACACCGCCCCCGCTGATTGAACGCCTGGGATGGCGCGTACGCGCTCCAACGTCTCGCTGTAAAAGGCTTGCACCTGGTGATCTTCTTCGTATCGGCTGTCGGGGATCCAAACCCGCGCGGAGAGCGTGTTGTCCGCGTTGAATCCGGGATCCACCCGCATGAGCGTAGACAGCGTTCGCCCCATGAGCCCGGCACCAACCAGCAGCCATAGCGACACCGCAACCTCACCCACGATGAGCGCGCTGCGGAGCCGGCTGCGGGCCCGGCTTGTGGTTTGGCGGCTCCCCACCAGTACAGCCGACCCCCTGACACTTCCTGTGAGAGATTGAAGCGCCGGAGCGATCCCGAACAACAATCCCGTTCCCAGTGCTACCGCCAGCGTGAAGCCCAAGACCGTCCAGTCTGTACCGACCTCGGCCACCCGAGGAATCCCATCCGGGGCAAGCGCCAAGAGCGCCCCCGTACCCCACTGTGCGATTAGAAAGCCGGCAACGCCACCGACGATAGCCAGTACGACGCTCTCCGTTACGAGTTGCCGTAAGATGCGAAGACGACCCGCGCCCAGCGCCACCCGCATTGCAATCTCCCGCTCCCTCCCGGACGCCCGGACGAGCAGCAGGTTGGCTACGTTGGCGCAGGCAATGAGCAGCAGGAATCCTACCGCCCCAAGCAGCACGTACAGTGTTGCGCGCACCTCCCCGACAATCGATTCGCGCAACGGGACTCTCGCCTTGATTGGCGTCAGCATACTCCTCGGCCAAGCGGTCGCCGATCATCTTCACCTCGACCTGGGCCTGCACCAGGTCGGTGCCGTTGCTGAGTCGCCCGACGGCGCGGAACCAGCTCACACTCCGTGCACCTTCCGGATCGTCTCCCACCCCGACCGGTGGCTCGGGGACGCGATACTGCGAGGCCGCCCAGAAGGCGCGCCTTTCGGGGAAGCGAAACTCCGGAGGCATAACTCCCACGACGGCGTACTGCTCTTCGTTCATCTTCAAGCGGCGGCCCAGTATCGCTGCGTCGCCTGCGAACTGGGATTGCCACAAGCCGTAGCTCAGCACCACCGCGCGGTCTGCTCCTGGAACTTCGATGTCTGGCGAAAGCGTGCGGCCTAGAGCTGCATCAACACCCAAGACGGAGAAAAAGTTGGACGTCACTGACATTCCACGGATGAGTTCGGCGCCGTCGCTGCCGACGAGGCTAAACTCCATCCCGGTGTAGCCGGCAATATCCTCCAAAGACTCGCTTTGAGATCCGAGGTCGAGGAAGTTGGCGCCACTGTGGCTGTTGCTCTCGCCGTCTTCGTCGGTCGCATACACTGCCACCAGTCGATCAGCGTCGGGGAATGGAAGTGGTCGCAACGCGATCCCGTTCACGACACTGAAGATCGACGTGCTAGCCCCGATGCCCAGTGCGAGCGTGGCAACGGTTGTGAGGAAAAACGCAGGACTCTTGCCAAACGCGCGGATTGCGTAGCGAATGTCCTGGATGATGGTCATCATGGCCGCAGCCCTCCTCTGCGATCGGTGATGTCCGCTCCCGATATGGATGCAGTCACGCCTGATCCGTTCTACTTGACCGAAACGGCGAAGGGCCTCTTGCCGCGCTTCTGCCGGCGACAGACCCTCGTCTATCAAATCCTGTGTGGTTAGATCGATATGGAGTGCAAGCTCGGTGTCGACGTCCTCCACGACCGACTGGTGCGATGAGTCGTCGGCGGTCAATGTCCGCGGGCGCTCCCGGCCCGCATCCGACACTCGACGTACATGCTCGGGAAACTGGTTTTGGTTCACGTCGCCTTTGCCTTTAGGACCTTACCAACGGTGGCGACGTACCGCTCCCACTTGGTCTGCTCGGCTTCGAGCTCCCTGCGTCCCTTGGCCGTGAGTGAGTAGTACTTGGCCCGCCGGTTGTTCTCCGTGACGCCCCACTTGGATTGGATGAGACCTCGGGCGTTGAGGCGGTGCAGGGCAGGATAGATGGCCCCCTCTTCCACGAGGAACGTTTCCTCGGTGACTGTGCGGAGCCACTTCATGATCTGATGCCCGTGCTTCGCCTCGGTGCTCACGGCCTTCATCAGCAGGAGCCCGAAGGTACCGCGCAGGAGGTCCAGGCTTTCGACGCCCATAGCCATCTCCCATAAGATTCGTAGGGGAAGATAGCGGGGCTACCCTAAGAACGCAAGGGGAGCCACAGATTTCACTGAAAAGCGCAGATCAGGGTAGATCGCCTCGGTAGCCGGAGCGATCTGCATCAATCCGCGCCAAATCAGTGCAATCTGTGGCTCCGATCTGCGCCTATCTGCTCGTTTCAGCGCTTATCTGTGTCCTCCGGCTCCACGAAGTCCCTAGCAAACACAACCAGATTGGCCGTGGGCTTTCCTTCGTCGAAGACCAGCCCGGGGGAAGTCGTGGGCCCACCGCCGAGTCCACCGAGCTGCGCGGCCGTGGCGTAGGGCATAAAGATGTGGAGATGGGGATAGAACGCGCCGACCTTGGTCTCGGCATCGGCGTACAGGATTTGGCCGGCGGACAACATGTACGCCATTGCCGGCCGTTGCGGCACGGCAAAAGCGCCACTACCGATCGACTCCTCGATCTGTCGCTCCACTTCCTCAGCGGGCACTCCCGCCAGCCGCTGCTCCACTCGCTGGATTTCCATCTGGAGAATCGTTCTGGAAGCTTCCGGATCGTAGCAGATGGGCTCGATGGCAAGTGGCAGGCTGCGCGACACCATGCATGTGACACCGTTCGATCCCTCATGCGCAGGAACGTATTTGTCGTCGCGCAGGATCAGGATGGTTGCGTCACTCGATACGTTGGCCGGGGCCGCACTTCTGGCGAGCGCGACCTCCTGGGCCTCGGTAAGTACGGGTGGTACTTCACGGCGGGTAGCAGCAGGGCGGCGACTGCCTGCAGGAAGGGTTTCATCTCGTCCTCCGGTCTCGTGGAATCGTACAGGTTAGACCGGAGTCGGGCCGGCGAGGTTACAGCCGATCGCAGGATGGCTCAGTTCGTGACGTCGACCTGGCGAATCTCGAAGGTGCCTCCGTATCCGATGTGAGGGGACGCTCTGGCAATCTCGATTGCCTCGTCGTAATCCGACGCATTGACGAGAAAATATCCCGAGACATCCGAGCGAGTCCGGATTTCTCCAGCAGGGCTGCCTGAGATCCAGCGGCCTGGCTCGTCCGTCAGCTTGTTGGCTCCCGCTAGGCGGCCGTCACTGGCGAGAGAGACTGCCCAGTCCCGGTACTCCTGCACCACAGCCGATCCCGGAACGCCCTGTGGCTCCTCGCCTCGAACGAGAAAGAGAAAGGTGGTTGGTCCTGCCGACGGTACAGCCGATGGCGCCCCCTCTCCGCGGACCAGAAAGCCGGCTGTGCTGCCGAGCAAGAAGAGGGTGGCGGCCGCGGCGGCCTGAAGGAGCGGTGCAACGGGACGCCGGCGCGGCCTCGACGGGCGCTTGAGGCGCTGCACGGGATAGGTTTAGATCACCCAAGCCTGCCCACAGCTCGTTCATCTTGCGAGCTTCGGCTGCGCACGACTCACAGGACTGCAGATGTTCCTCAAGGAGTTTTTGCTGCTCCTCTTCCAGTGAGTCCATCAGGGAGTCGACGATGAGGTCAATGGC
This sequence comes from Gemmatimonadota bacterium, assembly GCA_039591275.1. Taxonomy (GTDB): domain Bacteria; phylum Gemmatimonadota; class Gemmatimonadetes; order Gemmatimonadales; family GWC2-71-9; genus JBDHDY01. The sequence continues at coordinate 4,386 of JBDHDY010000413.1, forward strand.
ATTGTCACACTTCATGTTGCCTGCTCCAGCTCTTCGAATTTCACGCGCAGCTCGCGCATTGCCCGGTGGGCTCTCACCTTAATTGCGCCAACAGTGCTCTCACACGCTTCTGCGATTTCTGCGTAGCTCAGCCCCTCGTATTTGCTCAGCACCAATACTTCTCGCTTTTCGGGGGCCAACTCGTACAGTGCTTTCCGCAGAGCTTCGAGGCGGGGATCGGTTTCTTCCAGGTCGTCTCTTTCAGTATCGTACTCTGAAGCCATCAGCTCTACTCGCGCACGAGAGCGGGACTCGGCGTTCAAGTGATCGATGCACACGTTCCGGACTAGCCTGTATAGCCAGGTCGTGAAGGCAGCTTGCCCTGCGAACGCTTTGCGGTACTTGAGAACTCGCAGGAAGGACTCCTGCACCAGGTCGTCCGCCACGGAGGAATCTCCGGTCATCCGGTAACACAGCGCGTGCACCCGGCCATGGTGACGCTGGAATAACGACCCCAGTGCATTCAGCTCACCATGTCCCACGGCTGCCATCAACTCGTTGTCTGTCTTGTCAGCCAAGCGTTCTCCCAAGTGGGTTCGCTTTTGGAGTCTGATGTGGCCGGATCCAGCCCGCCTCTCTCTGGGTCCCGTCCTGTCGACGGCACCGCTCCTGCCTCTATTACGACTGCTACCGAACCGAGAAAGTTACACCTCAGTTCCGGAGGCCGAGCCGTGCTAACTTCGACATTGGGCATTCTGCAGTTTGGCCACGGATTCTGCAGAATCCAGTGAGTGCAGACGTACTATATCGTGGCGTTATATCGAGACTGGTGAGGCTCGGCTGTTCGCTCGGTGAACCGAGATCGTAAGCTCTCGTTCATGGGACGACCGCTGGGTGATGCCTTCAGCCGTTCGCACGTTTCCCGGCAACCCTGCACCACGCTCCCACAACGATAGGCGACGTGAGCACTCCTCCGCTCGCCACCACCTCTTCCACGAGTTGCCGTTCCAGCTCGTCGACCTCCTCTGGAGACACCGTGGCGATCCCGAAGCGCTCGATCAACGGCAGCATGCTGCGCAAGCTGTCGATGGTGTAGCGGTAAATCGCAGCGTCGGGGCCGCCTTCGACCTTGGCCTGGAGCCACAGCTCGGGAGCTGGAAGACCGGCGTCCAGGAACACCTGCCGCAGCCGAAGCCCCATGTCGGGATGTGCACCGGCGGTTCGAATCACCTCGGTGAGCCATCGCAAGATGCGATCGTATGTGTGCGAATGCGGAGAAGAATGCACGTTGGGTAGTGAACCGCTCATGTGCGATTCGAGCACGGCAACGAGTCCGCCCTCGCGAACGTGACGGGCTGCCTCACGCAATGCGCGGCCAGGGTCCGCCTGGTGCATTAGCACGAAGCGCCCGACTAGCGCATCCACGGGGGCGCCGTGCGCTAACTCCTCGATCCCGCTGAGACGAAACTCGACGTTGGTAACATCCAATTCGGTGGCGCGGGCAGTGGCTGCAGCGATGGTTTCGCGCGCGTGATCGATGCCCAGCACAGATCCCGAGGGCCCAACCATGTCACCCGCGAGGAACGACACGTCTCCGACACCGCAACCGATGTCGAGCACACGCATCCCCGAAGTCAGTCCCGCCGTCTCGAAGAAACGGCGGGTGATGTCTTCGAAGAAGGCACTTTGTGTTACGAGACGTTCGAGCTCGTGTTTAGAATAACCGCACACGTACAGTGGTTGGTCAGTATCGCTCACGTGTGCTCCCCGAAGTCTAACGTGGTGCCTGCACACGCCGTCACAGCTCTATCTCCCACGTCTCTCCGACCAGGTCGTAACCAAAGCTGTGGTGCTGCTCAGAGTGAACGAGGGCAAACCCCGCTTTCCTGTAAATGTGCCGGGCAGCATATAGCACGTCATTCGTCCACAGCGTCATCTTTCGGTAGCCGACCTGCCGGGCGAAGCGCAGGCATTCATCTACCAGGCGCTTGCCGATACCGAGTCCGCGCGCCTTCGGCTCCACCAACATCAACCGCAACTTGGCCACGCCCTCCCGCTCCGGGTGCTTCACGACGAACACCGAGCCGACGTTCTCGCCGTCCTTCTCGGCGATCCAGCAGCGCTCCCGCTTCGGGTCGAACTCGTGAATGAACTTGGCCACAATGTCCGCCACGAGAGCCTCGAAGCGTTCATCCCAGCCGTATTCCTGGGCGTACAACACACCGTGGCGATACACGACCCAGCCCATGTCACCAGGCTGGTGTGGCCGCAGCAGATACGGGACGCCGTGTTCCGGTTCTGCGCCGAGCAGTTCCTCGATGGTGTGCATCGAATCGACTAGCTCACGTTGCGCCAAGACCGAGAGCTCACTCAACATCGCTCCGATCTCGCGGCGCGAGTCCGCGTTGAGCTTGGCAAACGCCTGTTGTCCTTGGTCACTCAATGACAACAGGGTCTGCCGGCCGTCCGTGTCGGACGGCTTCTTCTCGACCAGACCGCGTTCGTGAAAGCCCCGCAAAATGCGACTCAGATACCCCAAGTCCAATCCGAGCTCCTCGGCGAGCACGGTGGCCGTGACTTGTTCGTGATGAGCAAGCTCGTAGATCACCCGCGCTTCGGTGAGGGGAAACGGGCTCCGCAACAGCCCTTCTTGCAGCACGCCGATCTGCCGAGTGTAGAACCGATTGAAGCGCCGCACGGCCTCGACGCGTTGAGGGAAGTGAGCCGCGGCCATGGGGTCTCCTGTGTAGCAGCCCGGCGGGACATTATAGGAACGGACTATGGTTGCTAGAATACACTAAATGATTGCCTATGTCAAGTAATCGATTAAGTGTCAGTTCAACAACGAGTTGTCCGAGCAGATATCTTCTCACAAGCAGGGAAACGGCAGCGCCCGGAGCCATTTACGGGGACATATGATGTTTGCTAAGGAGAGTTCAAGGTGCCCGCGCCGCTGACCGCTCTGGCGGTGGCGCTGGGCATGATGACCCTGGTTTGGGCCGCGAGTCTGATCAAGCACGACGCCAGCATCATAGATGTGTTCTGGGGCGCCGGTTTCGTAGTACTGGCCTGGGTTTA
>JBDHDY010000414.1:0-3421 GCA_039591275.1 Gemmatimonadota bacterium
AACATGATGGCCGGCTGGAGGAGAAGCGCGACCCACCCCGATCCATCAGGCAGGCCATTGGGCGCCACCCCGAAACACACCGTCTTGGCGGTGAGCAGCCAGTCCGGAGCGTCACTCGGCGTGGGCCACAGCGCCAACGCCCACCATCCTGTGGTGATCGCCAGGATGGCAGCAAGTGCGGCGAGGGCGGCAATTTCGCGCCGACGCGTGGCCACCCTCAGCCAATCCTCCACAAGAACGAGAGGAGGTTCCAGTTCACGAAGTAGTACACGATGAATGCGACGAGAAAGACGAACACGAGCACGAGCGTACCTGGCGCACCGCGCTCGACGACCGCCTGCGTCTCATCACTCTCCGCCGGCAACGGAGCCGGTGGATTCGTCAGACCGGGAGGAAGTCCGTGCATACCCATTATGCCTGCGCTCCTTGCTCCAACGGTTTACCGAAGAACACTGACCATACTGTGACGATCAGGTAGATCGCGCCGCCAAGCGCTGCGATGATCCCGCCAAGGGCCATTACGCCTAGGAGGAGATCCACAGCCGGCGTAAACTGAATGTCGAACGGTGCGTTGGCAAAGGTGATGTCCCAATGCCGCCGCGGCACGCCGAAGGTGCCGGCGAACGTCATGGCAGTCGAAAAAATCAGCATGCCGACTGCAAACAGATACGGCTGGATTTTGGCAAGCGGCCAGAACGCCACGTGCTTCCGGAAGATGAGTGGAATCACGTAGTACGTGAGGCCCATGAACGCGAGCGCCGTACCGCCCACGACCGTTGCGTGGAAGTGCCCCGGTATGCGAAGCGTGTTGTGGGCGATGATGTTGATCTGCTCGGTACCGAACGTGACACCCGTGATACCGCCCACGAACCCGAAGATGATGATCGAGAAGATCAGCGAACTGAATCCCGGATCACCCCACGGCGCTCGCCGGAGCCACTCGAACAGGCCTTTGGTCAGGCCGCGAAGGCGCTGGCCCACCTCCATGCCGGCAGGCACAGTGAATCCGTGAATCATGCTGGCCAGCACGGCGAGATACATGGCGTAACTCGTGTTCCACACCTTCCACGTGGGACCCATGCCGGGATCGACGAGCAGGTGGTGCGCCGATGCCATCGAGATGAACAGCACGTACAGCACGAATGCGGTCCGGCTGATCTTCTCGTTGATGACGACCGCCCCAATGGTGAAGGCGCCAAGCAGGTACCAGACTGACACCATCGCCGCGACGTTGATCTGCTGCGACGAGTGCCCCAGCCCCCACCATACGAGCCGGTAGATCTGCGCGTCCATGTTCATCAGGCCGAGCGACCAGAGGTACGTGGGAATGTAGATGGCGGCACCGTGGAGGAGCGTGATGGCGGCGATAATGGCAGCCGTCGCGGCACCAAAGGTGATGAGCGGTACCGAGCCCGAGTACGTTTTTTCGCGCTTGGCAATAACCAGGGTCGCAAAGAAGATGCACGTAACAAGAATGGCTCCCACGGCAAACAGAATCACGCCGAGGTAATACCACGAGGTCGCTCTCAAGGGCACGTATGAGGTGAACAGTACGTCTGCCTGTCCCGTGATCATCGTCCATTCGATCATCGCGGTGCCCCCGACCATCAGCGCGAACGCCAGCCAGCCGATCTTCGGCGTCGCCATGCGGGAGTTGAGCAATACTGCGCTAGCGAAGTACAGGATGGCCATCTCGAAAAACAGGATGAAGAAGATGAGCATGTTCATCCCGTGGATCGTGAGCACGCGATAGAACCACTCCGCGTTGAGGAGATGCACCACCTGCCAGCGGGTTAACAACAGCAAGAGGGCCGAGATACCACCGATGAGCGCCGCGACCACCGCCACGACGGCGTTGGCTTTCATCAGGGCGTCTGCCGGCGCGTGTACCTTGAGCCCCGTGCTGGGGCATGTTCGGAAGCTCAGGTTCATTGGCCACCTCCCGTGCCCGTGGCGGCGGTCGCCGATCCGTCCACGACGATCACCTTGCCCAACATGAGGTGATGCCCGATCCCGCAAAACTCATTGCAGATAATGCGGAAGTCGCCCGCCTCCGTCGGAGTCACCCGCAGCCCGTAGTCGTAGCCCGGGACGATCTGGAAGTTGATGTTCAGAGGATAGAGGCTGAAGCCGTGGTTCACATCAGAGGAAGAGATGTGCAGGATGTACTCCGCGTCCTTTTGAAGCTGGAGGATAGGCCGCCACTGGAATCCGCCACCCAGCAGGTAGACGTCGCTCCCTGGCGGCGGTGCCACGATGGGGATGCCGCTCTCCTGTCCAATCTGGTACGTGTTGATGAACTCCTGTGTCCGCTGCACGTAGGCTTGTGGGTCGACTTTGTGGCGGATGCCTGAAGGGTTCTGCCCGCCACGGACGTGCCACAGGGGCATCATGGCAAACAGGATGATGCACCACACAAACGCCACGATGACCCACATCTTCTCCGCCTTGTGGGCAGGTTTCCACCAGACGCCCTGAGGACTCTCGACTCCTGTGTGCATCGCTGTGCTCCCGGGTTATGGCAGAGGCGCCTGTGGCAAGGACATCACCTCCCACAAGCCCCACAGGGTGTAGAAGACGGCCATCACTATGATGCCCGCGATCAAGAGGATGAAGGGATTGTCGTAGAGCCGCTGTCCCAGCGGGATTTTTTCCCCCGACTCTCCTGCACCGCCGCTCGGGTCTGTCATGGCTTACCTCCCTCTGCTAGGCCAGGGACCGTGGGAGGGTCGTGCCCTAGCAGATCGGCTACGGTTGTGTCGCGAAAGAACATGGAGATCTGTTCGGAAAGCGTCTTCCAATGCACGTGCGCCGCGCACGGGCTGTGATCGCTGCACTCCTCTCGCCCGAGGAGGCAGCGCCGGTTGCCGTTGAATTGATCGAAGACTTCGACTACAGAGAGCAGCGGAACGGCCTGCGGCGGGGCGACCAGGCGAAAGCCTCCCCCCTTGCCGCGAGCTGAGACCAAGACGCCCGACCTGGCCAGCTCGTGCAGGATCTTCGACAGATAGTTCCGCGGGATGCCCAGTGCGTCTGCGATGAGGCCCACTTGGAGGGGCTCGTCCTCACCGTGCTCGGCGAGGTACAGGACGGCTCGGAGGGCATATTTGGCAGTGGAGGAAAGCAAGTGACGGAGCCTCTTGCGAAAGAACTCGTATTTATCGTTATTCTCATGTTAATATGATCTTTACTGCTCAGCAGCGCAAGAAGGGAGGCTGGAAGCCCTCGGTTCTCGGGGCGGGAGCCTGATGAGGGCCTTCGGCCGGCGACTGGAGCGGGGTGCCTGGAGGGCCCTAGCGCCGCTAGATGCAGCAGCGAACAGACTTTACGGCTGGCGCTACAACCCTCTTTACCACAGCGGTGCCCTTGTCGTAGCCCTGCTGGGGGTGGTCCTCGTTACGGGGATCTACCTGCTCCTCTT